>CBIHRH010000160.1:0-9020 GCA_966212365.1 uncultured Emticicia sp.
AGTTCATTATCCATTAATTCGCTCGTCACCGGGCCACTTAGGCTAATTCGCTAATTTTTAAAAAAGGAGCAGTTTGACTTCTAAACAAACCAACCAAACACACTTAAAAAGATAAGCTTTCTGCATAAACCTCTACATATGCTGGGTGCAGACTCACTACTTCGCCTATGATTATAACAGCCGGGTTACTGATGCCAGACTCATTTACTTTGGCCTGAATGTCATTTACTTGTCCGTATACGGATTTTTGCTTTTGTGTAGTACCATGCTGAATAATAGCGATTGGCGTTTCTTTTTTACCATTTTCGCTGAAAATGGCTACAATTTCATCTAATTTACTCATACCCATCAATATCACCACAGTGGCAGAAGATTGGGCTGCGAGTTTTAAATCGTTGGGCAATAAGCCATCGCTGGTATGGCCTGTTACTACCCAGAAACTCCGGGCAATATCACGGTGGGTAATCGGAATCTGATTAACGCCTGATACCCCAACACTACTTGAAACACCCGGTATTACTTCGGTTTCAATACCAAAGGCACGGGCATATTCCAGTTCTTCATAACCTCTGCCAAATACAAAAGGGTCCCCCCCTTTCAGGCGCACCACGTGTCCGAATTTCAAAGCATACTCAACAATCATTTCATTGATTTCAAACTGGGCATAAGAATGTTGTCCTTTGCGTTTGCCTACGTTCACAACAATGGCGTTGTCAGAAACATATTCAAGTAAAGAATGATTAGCTAAGGCATCATATAAAACTACGTCGGCCTTTTGTAAGGCTTTGATACCTTTGAGTGTTATGAGTTCGGCATCGCCTGGACCCGCCCCCACGAGTGTCAGTTTCGCTTGCATTTTTTAGTTATTTATATTCAGTCGTATAATCAGATATCTCTTACTAGGCAGATTACCTAATTATTAATAATGAATAAAAGTAGAAGATAATTTTATCAATTCAAACAATATCAGAATAATATTCGTATAAAATAAAATAATTCAAAATTAAAATAAGAAAAATACAAATAAGTAAAAATACTCAATTTCGCGAATGGTATTTTTCTGATAAATAATAAAATACTATCAAGAATCTACTATTGAAGATTGGAAAAGGTAATTTTTTAGATTAAATTTCTATGAAATCTAAGCGATAGTATCTATAAAAATGCCTACACTCGAACAACAAGTTACCCAACGTCTGACCAGATTGTATATTCTTGCCCTGACAGCGGTAGCCGTTCTTTCAATAGCAGGACAGGTGCTGATACAGGAGTCTTTAGAGGATACGCTTAATGATGCGCACGTCGTAAATAGAGCAGGGAGGCAAAGGATGTTGAGTCAGCGATTATCAAAGATGGCTATTTTGTTGACCAACACTGACAGGTTTTCGGATGAGTCCAGATTCTATCAGAAAGACTTCGGTGAGACATTGGCACTCTGGAGCAAATGCCACGAGGGGCTTTTGAATGGAAAATTGGAAATTGAACGGGAAGTAGCGGTAAAAAACTCCCCGAAAATCAATCAGATGCTCAATGAGCTGAATCCTGTATTTCAGAAGATTAAAACGCAATTGGAGCTGATTCTGAGCAATCAGGCTTTTGATAAGAAACAGGTTTTAGACCAAATACTGGTAAACGAGCGACTTTTCCTGAAGAAGATGGACCTTATTGTTTTTCAGTATGATTTGGAGTCGCATGAGCGGGTGAACAGAGTACGTAGTATTGAGTTGTTTTTGTTTATTCTCACAATTTCGATACTTCTGCTTGAGGGCTTATTGATATTTAAACCATTGGCTGCTTATATTAAAGAGGTAATCAGCAAATTGATAGATTCGGAAGAAGCATTGCAACTAAAGAACCAGGAATTGAGTGTTTCTAATCAAAAACTACTGGAAGCGCAACGAGATTTGGTAAAAATTACGGAAGAAAAATATGAATTGGTGCGAAAAGAAGACAATGTGAGGTCGAGCGCATTGATGGAAGGACAGGAAGAAGAACGGCGGAGATTATCAAGAGAATTGCATGATGGGATAGGACAAATGCTGACTGGTTTAAGATTGCATAGCGAAAAACTGAAAAGCCTGCCCTTTGCCAACGATAAGCAAAGAAAGACCTTTGAAGAACACAGCAAGCTGATTGAAGAAACGATAGAAGCTACACGCATGGTATCGTTTAATCTGATGCCACCGATACTGACAGATTTCGGGCTTGGAGCGGCTATTCGTCTATTGACAGAATATACAAGCCAGACAAGCAATATACAGGTAACCTATGAAAGCAATTACGGGCAAACGCGGCTGAATAGTAATCTGGAAGTAAATCTTTATAGAATAGCTCAGGAAGCATTGAATAATATATTGAAACACTCAAAAGCCACCGAGGCTAAAGTAATTTTAAAGAAAAACAAAGCAGAAATCGAACTGATTATCAGTGATAATGGCGTGGGGTTTGACGAGAAAAGTATAAAAAAAGAAACAATCATCAATAACGGACTACCTAATATGCAAACCCGTGTACGCTTATTGGGTGGACAAATGCAAATACAAGCGAAATCAACAAAAGGAACCAGAATCACTGTGAAAATCCCGAATTAAGATGGCAAGTAAAATTAAACTAATGATTGTAGACGACCACGCGGTGGTTCGTAAGGGAATTATTAACCTATTAGAAGATGAGGAAAATATTGAAATTGTCGGCGAAGCTTCAGATGGTGTAGAAGCCCTCGAAGGCATCAAAGAACTCAAACCCAATATTGTGCTACTTGATTTATCTATGCCTAAAATGACAGGCTTCGAGGTAGCCAAAATTATCTCACAGAAACATTCAGCCGTGAGGTCTCTTATTTTTTCAATGCACAACAATCAGGAGTATATGGTGCAGGCCGTTGAAAATGGAGCAATGGGGTATTTGCTGAAAGATACCAGCAAAGAAGAAATATTGAAAGCGCTGGATACCGTTGCCAATGGTAATAAGTACTTCCCTCCCACAGTTTCGGCCATGATTATCGATGGATTGCTGAATCAGAAAAAGAACAATGGTTCTGCTACCAAGAAAGAAGCCTCAGCCATAGTCAATGCACTGTCTAAACAAGAGAAAGTAATACTTAATTATATTGTTGAAGGGTTAAACAGCCAGGAAATCTCTGAAAAGCTGAAACTAAGTGTACGCACGGTTTCCAATCACAGGGCTAATATCTTGCGTAAGACACAGGTTAAGAATACGGCAGAGTTGGTTAGGTTGGCGGTGGAATGAGGTTTATGATTTTATTCTCAAACCAAATTGAATTTGATATACCCTTAGAGACGCCAGGAATGTTGTCTTTACGAAACTGAAAATAAATCTATCCGCCTTATCTAAAATTCACTCCAATCCTTAAACTATACTTATCCATATGATATGAGAAAGTATTATTTCTTGATTTCTGAGAATTGATAGCATAGGCGTAGGCGGCTTCAATCCATAAAATCTGGCGAGCGCTGACTTGTTTGCTGAAACGATATCCTGCATAGGCATCAAAAACAGGTTTTTCGGTAAAGCTACTACCTGTCTTAAAGCCTAGAATTAAATCCTGCATAGGTCGTACTTTGTACATGAGGTCGTTCTGGATTTCCAATACCTGCCATTTTTTAGATTCAGACTGTAAACTTTCCACATTTACATACTGGAATGTATTGTTATTCACACGAATTGGCAGTTGTGTTCTGTTTACAACATTATACCTGAAATTAGATTGTGCTGAGAAATAGCTTAATCCTACTCTATAGCTGAATCTTCTGAATTTAAGCGGGTACATAGCCCCCGCCTGCACAGCCCAACCTACTCTCCCACCATTATTTGCCCCGTTGAACTGATTAATGATCGTACTGGAAAACACCCGATAATAATTCAAAGACGGAGTTATTGAAAGGTATACCTCACTTGGGATTTTAAAAAAGCTTTCTTTCTTCTCTTTTAAATGATACTCAGCTTCATAAGCAATAAGTGTATTTAGTGGAATCTCATTGGTAGCAATATCTCCACGATTAGATAAATAATCAACATCTGATAGCCTTACCAAATCACCGGTTTGGGCATTTACATTTTGCTGATCGTTACTTTCCTCTTCTATCCTATTTGTCGTTTGATTATCTTCAGATATAGTTGCAGCTATTTGGTGTTCAGTCTCTTTCCCAGGTATTTTTTCATTCTGTTTAACAGCTCTTAGATTTTCTTTTTGAGTAAACAAGCCAATAGATTTAGTGGCAGAATTTAGAGTAATGCCAGCAATATAGTTTTGTCCTTTCTTCGTTTTATTGTTATTAGTAACTTTACCGTTTGGGGTTTGATTCTCAGCTGCAGCAATTTTGTCGTTTTCAGCTATGTTTGCGGCTCTTGTTTCTTTTAATGATTCTTCCTTTGCTAAATTACTTTCGTTCGCTTCCGATGCCGTTTTTGCACCATTTTTATCAATTGATTTTTGACGCGCTATCCTATTCTTTGAACTATTTTCTTTTGACCCGACTACATCTGTTTTTTGTCCTGTGCCAAGTGACTGATAGGCTACATAACCTATCAATGAAAACAGCAACAAGGCTGCTGCCAATGTCCATCTTTTGAGTCTGTGCACAGGGCTCACCAAGGGCGGAAGATTCGCCTCTATGTCAGCCCACAGGCTGTTATTAGGCATTTTATCAAAGTCATTAATATGGCTTTGATACAGTTCTTCTATTCTATCTTTTGGCTTGTTCATTGCTTTACACTTGTGTCATTTTTACCGATTCCACCGCACTATATCCCTTTTTTTTTAATTTTTCCTGTATATACTTTTTCGCAAAAAATAATTGCGATTTCGAAGTCCCCTCTGCAATCTGGAGTTGAATTGCAATTTCCGGGTGAGTATAACCTTCCATTACATACATATTAAATACAATCCTTGCACCATTAGGCAGTTCTGATAATATGGTGCTCAATACCTCCATCAATTCTTTATTATTCAATTGCATCAGTATATCATCGTTATTATCAAATGGCATCAATACATCGTCGGTCAAATCGGCTATATCATCAAACTCTACTTGTTTACGATAATGATTAATGGCTGTATTAACGATGATTCTCCTAACCCAGGCCGAAACATCTTTGGCATCTCTTACTTCTTTAATATGTTTGAATACTTTAATCAATGCTTCCTGAAATATATCTTCAGCGTCTTCGCGGGTATTGGCATAACGCCAGCAAACGCCAAAAAAACGACTTTTATATCGCTGATAAAAAGTCGACTGTGCTTTGCGGTCGTTTCTCAAACAACCTCTGAATACCTCCTCGTCAGTAAGCAAATTTAAATATTCTTATACGTTAAAGATAGCTATGTGTTGGTTAGAATATTTTTATTAAGTTAAAAGAATTAATAATTTATAAACTCTAATAAAAACATAACCAATGGTGTACAAAGTAGAGACAGGGCAATGCCCTGTCTCTACAAATTAGGCATTCCGAAAGAACTTCTATTTTATAATTTTAATAAACATACTCTTATGGCTTTATAGATACTGATACTTTTGCCTGTACAAAATGCGTATCATCACGATATAAACCATAGTTAAAAGTATCATTCTCCGAAAACCTTTTATCTGCCTGATACAGAATAACAGGTTTATCAAAACTCGTGGTGTCGATGCTTATTTTACCATGCTGCGGTTGTGATACAAGCCTGAGGCTTGCTTTGCTATACAAGGAGCAGATAACATCGTTCTGCAAAATATCAATGGCTATCTTCGAACCCAATACATAATCTGATACACTTAATACATCATCCTTAACGCCATCCTTACAGGCTTTTGGCTCAATGATGTTTAGCTCAACCGGAGCAACCGGATTTTTGGTATTAGGTATTCCTATTCGATACAGGAAAGTGTCCTTACCTACAAAGTCTTTTTCAGGTGTATAAACAATCTTCTGCTCCTGAAGCGTTACTGTACCATGCTTGGGCGGAATTTCAATTTGTATAGAGCTGATAGTAGAGCAGGTTTTATCATTGCCGGTAACATTGAGAGTGGAGGTAGATGAAGCCTCCACTTCCACTCTGTCTCCAATTGCCCCAGCAAAACATGGAAGGTCTTGTGCATTGGCAAAAATATTAAACAACACTTCTTTATCTATCATACTACCAGACTGTGTCTTGCCTCTCAGAATCAGATTATCTTTATTGGCCGTAGTTGTGCTTGTAAAACGATAATAAACCAATCCATTGTCAGTAAACTTTGCTTCGCCATAGAGCGGATTTTGTGCAATACTAATCTGGCTTGCGTTTTCTAGCCCCCCTAAAGTAGTCGGGTTAATCGTAATAGGGTCTTTGGTTGTATAAAAGATATCATTTGGGTTCTCTTCCACCCCTGCACCTGGAGAAGTGGCAAGATTCACGTTATCGCAAGCACCCATAAGAAACCCAACCAAACAAAAACTTAAGAGTGTCTGGTTAAAGATTTTTTGTAATAAGAATATTTTTACCTTTCGAAACATGAAAGCAAGGTCTTTTTTAATGATGACACAAAAGGGCTCAGCGGGGTTTAAAAAACTGTTTAAACTTACTCAATAATTATTTTCCTTGTATGCTGGTTGAGTTTAAGAATGTATACCCCTTTATTAAATTCTTTCAGATTGATTTCATTTTCAGCATCAGACAAGGTTTGTTGCAAAACTGTCATTCCTTCTATACTTATCAACTCCAAATGCACTGGTTGTTGTTGATTTGTTTTCACTATGAGTTTGTGACTGGCAGGATTTGGATATACCGATTCCTCCCATAATTCTTCGGTTGAGGTAATAGCTACCAATAATTTATCAGATAGCACCGAACAGGTATTTTCTGTTACTTTCACAGTATAGTCCCCTGAACCAGTATAAGTTAAAGTATTGGTTGTAGCTCCGGTTATGGCTGTTCCATTCAGATACCATTGCAACTGACCTGTGGCGGTAATACTTAGTTGATTATTTTCCTGCTTAATAACAGGTTTGGCAGGTAAAGGTATGAAATGAATGCTCACCGCATTAGAGGGCAGACTCGTAGCCTTTCCTTTGCCGACAATCACCTTATAAGTACCTGATTTTGCTATACTTAGCTTATTATCGGTTGTAGTAATTTCTTTGCCATCATCAATTATCCATTTATAGGTATCAAAGCCCCTAGAGGCTGTAAGCGTGATTGTATCTCCTTCGCAGGCCTGGGTATTAGGTACTACCAAAACCAGGGAATCCAATTTTGTTAGCAAAGAGAATAATTGCCGCCCAAGGTCGGGAGTTGAAGCCTGACAAACCGGAATACCATCTACATCTATAAAAAGATTTGGATAAGAACTAATCGGACCTTTCCACAGGTCACCTATCATTTTTGTCCCCTCCGTAGTCCCATCAGTTTCCCAAGGCTCATAGCCGGTTTCTGGCATATAGGCTGAAAAATAGAGTTTATTACCTAAAACTTTACTGTTTGAAGTTATATAACCTTGCTCTTCAGGTGTAACAGCCTTTTGAATAAATATCTTGGATGTAATTAACTGAGCTGGTGATTTTAGATCGGAAATATAGAGTTGATAGTTTATGTCTTCATCAATAGTACCCTGTTTTTCTTCAATTTTTATAATAGCCTTATTATTTTCTGTAACGTGGATGCCATTTATAAAACCCCTTGCTATAAAGGTTGCCTCTTTCATAGTTGGGTACCAATATAGTAGGGTCTTTTCAGGGGTTTCAGGAGATGGTGTGATGGAAAATAGCATTCCTCCATTTTTTTGGATTAATGTAGTGGAATTTCTAATCAACTCATAATCAATTAAGTCCGCTGCCAAGCTTACATCATTCCCATCAAAAGCGTAGATGGCTAATCTTCTCTTGTCATCATCACCAGTACGTGACCATTTTATTGCATGAAAATAGAATTTATTATCATATATCAGGCCTTTAGAGAGGTTATCAAAATCAGTTGAAAGTTCGCTGATAGTGGGTTCCTTCATTTGCCCATTAGCATAAATTTGCCAATTCCCTAAATTAAGGTCATAAAACAAATAACCATTATTGAATTTCGTTTTCAGGGCTGGATTTAAACCTTTATACAAACTCTTCACATATTTTGTGTTAGAGATAGTGCCATCAGTAATCCACCAGTTATCCGTATCGTAAAAAATAATCTCTTCATCTGTGGGGTAAATATTAAAAAAATTCACCACATTATCTGATTCGAATAGTTTAACCAAACCAGTGTCACTGGTAACATAAGTAGTATATTTTTTAGCTAAATCATCATATTTAGAAAAGAAAGTTTTTCTCTGAAAGGATGTCAGGTAAACTTCCTGATTTTTATTGATAATGTCTCCGCTAATAGGGTCTATTATCATCCTCTTTAAGCTACTTATCAGGAAATCGGGTGCCACACCCACACTAAAATACTTATCTCCGGCATTCTCAATAAATCGCACATCTATGATTGAAGCATCCTCTTTTGATAAATCTATAGTCTTTACCAATTCCTGATGCTTGTCAGGATAAACCTTAAATATTTTTAAAAGGAGAACATTGTTCTCTTTTTGTCCGTAGATATAGTAATAATCATTCCCTATTTTTAGAGCGCTAGACCCTTCGATGAAATTTTTTGACTCAAAGAGCTTAATCGTTTTGTCATTCCCGTTAGTTACAAAATGAAGCGCTGAATAATTATGATACATCTGGGCATTATCCCAACCAGGTATAATATTATAAAGCAACTCGTCTCCATAGATAGACCAACTATCAAAAGAATGGTGAAGTGTCGGAATAGTTGAAGAAAGATTGCCTAAAAGCTTCGTTCCTTCCTTAGTACCATCAGAAGCATACAGATTGATGCCGTTTTGTTCAGCACTTCTCCATATAATTTTATTATTCAAGTGAACCACATTATAAAAGCCTGACTCATAGGCTTTCCTTATAACAGTCAATTGCTCTTGCGCTGAAACTTTTAAACAAACCAATAAGATTAGCAGAATAGTAAAACGTTTTTTCATATAGTCAAGCTTCAT
>CBIHRH010000161.1:0-9009 GCA_966212365.1 uncultured Emticicia sp.
ACGCCAGTTATAGCTATTCTGCCAGTAATCAACCAATTCTTTCAAGTAGCTGGAATTAGTTCCATATCCCCATCCGGAACCTTCCGGTTCTTCTGTCCAACGAGTGTTTTTCAATCTTGCTGAAAGATCGTCCAATACCTCTTGTTGAACGTTGATACTAAATTTTTTAATTGCTGTCATATTGTTTTTTATTTATATGACAAAGATCAGTTTAGTTGCTCACCTGCCATTGTAAAAAATTTACCACTTAGAATAAGATAATATCAGTAAGGACTTTATGGTGTTCGGAAGAATTATTGATTTTGAAATATTCCAGAGGGCTAATACCAGTAAAATGTATAAATTCTTTAATAAAATGAGCCTGGTCAAAATAATCGTGGTCATAAACAATGGATGACCAATGTACTTGCCCTTTTGCCTGTTGAATGGCATTAATTACTTTATGAAACCTTTGCAACCGTTGCAGATATTTTGGAGAAAATCCGGTTTGTTTTTTTAAGATATGAATCAGATGCTTTTGTGAATACCCCGATTTATTTACCAGCCAGTCAATCGGTTTGTCTATATTCTTATCAATAAATTTTACAACTGAAGTGTCAAAAGTATTGTCGGTTATGTATTTTTGAAAATAATGCTCGATATGCTGAAATTTATTCTCTATCTCTTCTTCATTAATCAGGGTTTGATAGAGCCTGTTAAACGAGCTACCCAATAATAATTCAATTTCTAAACCAGGATAGATTATTTCAGACATCGGAATTTTTGTAAGCGCATAAAAGCCTCCTACCGTAAATCGAATACTGATAATAGCTGAATTATTATTATTCTGATAGGTAATGGCTTTAGCATTTGCACCAGATACCCAGCCATGTTTCATGGTACGCTTACCTTCAAAATTACTCTCCGAATATAAGGTATTTATACTATCTTCTTCCAGCTCAATTATCAGATTTATCCTGCCATCAGGTAATTCCATCAAATAAGGCCTAGGTTGTGAACCCTTTGCATATATGATATGCTCTATGTACTGCGACATAGGATACTGCGGTATATGCCTTTTAAAAATCAAGTTTTAGATTATTTATGGTTTACCAATGCCTATAAATCCAACTAATTCTCCGTTTACCTGAACAGCATTCGCATTTTCCTTTCTCCGTTTACCTTATTCCTTACTCCATCAAAGAATTAATTACAATCCTGAATAGTAGCCTTAAATACTGAGCCATTTTTAGATTCAAAACCTGGTAATAACTCTACTTTGTTTTTGGCAGTATAATTAATCTTACCACTTATCTGTATCTTCTGAGTGCTCTGAACAGCCTGTTTGCTTTGATAAGGTGATTCCGTATTAGTCACAGATCCTTGTAGGAATAGACTATTAGGGAAACAAGAAGAAACCGTAACACTTTTAGGTGCAGAAGTTATAGCACAATTAAGCGTTTTGCATTGCACGGTATAAGAAGTAGTTGACGGCGGATTTATCACAAGTGGATTAGTAGTTGCTCCTGTCGACCATAAATAAGTAGCATTACAACCTGAACCCGTCAATGTCACACTCTCGCCCGGACGTATCTGAGTAACCGAAGTAGTAAAAGTTGGTGTAGTTGGCAAAGGAAAAACTGATAAATTAACAATAGGGCTAAAGAATGTCTTCTTTGAAGGCTTTCTGGCAGAAGCTGCTAATCGTGCAGGTGCAGTTGTCAAAGAGCTAGTATTATTATTTATCGCAGTCCAGTTCAGGCGTTCATAGCCTGCAGGTGGCAAAAAAGTAAAGTTCGCACAACAACTGGAATTAGACCCTCTCGCTTCATCATCAGTATTATTCCGGTTTGACCAATAGTATTGATTATAAGAATTAGGTATAGATAAAGTTATGGGCTGCGATGGATTATTCGGGTTACATGCCAAGGTCAATGCTAATAAAGGCGAGGGCATCATAGGCGTCGAGTTAGAAAAAAATGCATTATCTAAACTTGCATTCCATGCATTCGCAAACTCTGCTTGCCCTGCGTAGGTATCAAAATGGATACCATCTGTGCGGTATTCTCCTCCTGAAATCAAGTCAGTATCCGGGCCGGCAAAGACTTCAGGTAAACCCGCATCATTATTAATCAACATATTTTGTCCATCTCTTGCCCCCCAATGGTATTGTTGATCAGGGGCGTTTATGGAAGCACGCGCTATTACCCAAGCTAATGCAGAATACTCAGAATTCTCTCTGGTTTTATTTATAACACTTAATATATTATTATAATAAGTTTCAGAACTTGTATTTGGATCACTTTCGCCCTGATGCCATAATACTGCCCTCAAGCCTGTCAGACTAGCATAGACAGCTACAGAGTTCTCTAATGCACGATAAGGTGCTCCATATTCTTGTTTTATATAGAATTCTCCGTTAAAAGGTACTCCTTCTGCAGACCTACCCCAATGGTCGCTTGAAGTGCCTCCGTGGCCAGCGCCATAAAAAAGCACAGGTACTCCGAGTTTCTGCACTAATAAATCTCCCAATCTTCCCCATGCCCAAGGTACATAATGAAAAGGGCCTATAGCAGTAGAATCTCCTGATAAATGCGAAAACCCAATAGGTAATTTATTATAATCTGAGTAGGCATTTGTATAATCAATGGTGCTTACCCTATCCTCCGTAGCTGAAGTACTTACACCTGCTCCTCCTTGCGCATTTGATTGACCAGCTATCGCAAATACCTCTCCTACACCCAGCTTCTGGATAGTTTTAGTATCAACCAGCGTATTATTTTTAAAAGCTCTTACATATAATTGATACCATCCTCCTTGCACTGTAAGAGTTCCTGAAAAATAACCGTTGGCAGGGTTATTCTGAATGACAGTCCAATTGGTAGACGTACCACCTTCTGGTCTGGCTACTGCCTGAGCCTCAATTCTATCAACTGCTGATAGATAAGTGCCTGCAATAATGATGGTTCCCTGATTAGAATTATTACGCTGGAACACCATGCGTTCCATCGGGTGAGAAAGTACAATCTGAGCCATGCTTTTAAAGCTTAAAAACACAATGGCTACACAAATCCTGACAAAGATGCGATTAAATAACATATCGATTATAGGGGCTTATAAAGTTGCTAAGACTTGAACACCTTGACAGTAAGCTTACCGTTTAGGTTGTAACAGTATACAAATGTAAGGAAAAATTATTGTGGAAATGAAATTTTACCCATTGATACGCTTGGCACTCCTTTGCGGGAACCAAAATCTGTTTTACCACCTACCAGCGCCTCATTAGCGAGGGTAGCAAACAGAACCGCCTCTTTGGCATCGCCGGAAATACCCAAATCATCCGTTCGATGAAAATCAAAATCAGGAAGCAATTCTTTCAGAAACTGCATAATGAGTGGGTTATGCACCCCACCACCACTTCCGTAAATTTTAAATGATTCCGGATTCGTTGTATAATCAGGTAATTGGGTAATCAATTTTTGAATGGCTTCGGCAATAGTCTCAGCAGAGAACCTGCAAAGTGTAGCTAAAATATCTTCGTTCGAAAGATATTGTGTATTACTTTTTTCTTGGGCGTTTGTTAAATATTCCAGATTAAATAATTCGGGGCCTGTTGTTTTTGGAAAAGGCTTCCCAAAGAAATTATCTTGCTTCAATGCTTTCAACAATGCCTGATTTACTTCTCCTTGCCTGGCAACTTTAGCATCTTGATCATAAGGCAAATCGAAGTATTTTTTCATATAGGCATCAATCATCGTATTGCCTGTGCCAGTATCTGTGGCAAAAACTTCATTAGCGTCTAAATTACCTGCCAGATAGGTGAAATTAGCTATACCGCCCATATTAAGCAGAATCCGGTTTTCTCCACGTTTAGAGAAAATCAGGTAATCGCCATAAACAGCTAAAGGGGCCCCTTCTCCTCCGGCAGCACAGTGTTTCTGACGAAAATCAGATAGTGTGATGATTCCAGTCTTGACAGCCAGATGGTCGCCATCACCTATCTGAAGTGTAGCGTTCGGGAATTTATCCAGTCCATGAAGAATCTTAGGTGAATGAAAAACTGTCTGCCCATGACTAGCTATTACATCAATCTTTTCTGATGGAATTTCCCATTTTTTCAGAAAATCATTCACTATCTCACCATGTAAATTCCCAATCCAGGGATTCAATACACATAGTTGCTGAAAATCAATTTCCTTTTTGGCAAATACCTTTCTTATTTCATCTTTTATGTCTTCCGAAAAACTAATCGTATCAAAATGTAGCAATTCTATTTCCGTATCACCCCCACTTTTTCTGAATTTGCACAAAGCTACATCTAAGCCATCCATCGAAGTACCCGACATCAATCCAATAATCATTCGCTCTTCGCTCTGCGCTATGCTATATAGTTTTTCTATGTTTTGATTCATATCATATGACTTTTACTAAATTACGATACCCTCTTCATCAAAAAATTGCTGAATACTAACCTTATATTCATCAAACAAAATCAATTCTTTATTCCAGTTTATCGTATGCCATTCGTCATCTGCATGGCTTGCAATCATTATTTTTTTTGAATTTGTAAATACCCAGATAACTCTTTCCACGCCGAAGTTAAGTAATTTCTGTGTTTTTGAAAAGATATAGTGCGTTTCACCTAAATCGGTCGTATCTACTTCGATATCTACTTCTATCACCACTTTAGGCGGAACATCTGTATAATGAACTGAAAATTTTTCAGGGGTCAATACAGCTCTATCAAAAATCATTATATCGCCTGCCAGATTATTATTTTTTTCCAGATGAAGCCCGGCCTCATTAGTCAGAATATCATATTTTTTGAAATCAAGGTTACCAAATAAATATCTCAATAATAAACTAATGAGTTTTGCTTGTAAGGAACTACTACCCATAATATCTTCTGAGTTTTTCTTTTTTGATAATACCATTTGATACCCTTTGTAGTAGAAAGGCTTTCCATCAATGACCTCTCGAATCAAAGAATCTGGGATTTTAATATTTGAAAGGGCTGTCTTCATTGTGTATTCATTTTTACAAAAATACGTAATATGTTTGTAAAACCTTCGCCCTTTACTAGAGAGTTGAGAAATAATACCACCCCATATTTAAAAAGTCTCTATTTAGAGGTTAGAGCGACTGACAGGTGGGCAATTACTTATTCTCATAAATCCAGGTCAGGATTTTCTCTACTTCTTTACGAACCTTTGTTGTTGACTGATTGAAATTATTATTCATAAAGCTCACCAATAAAGTTTTCCCTTTTTTGGTTACTAAGTAGCCACTCAGGTTATAAACGCCACCCAGGGAGCCTGTTTTAGCAAAAATAAATGGCTTATCAGTATTTTTATAGCCGTTCTTCAATGTACCCGATTGTCCTCCTACCGGTAAAATCGAAAAGAGTCTTTGCTGTGGCACTTCTGCATGTATCTTTTCGAGGAGTTTTATAATAGAACGAGGAGTAAAAAGATTATATCTTGATAAACCAGAGCCATCTACCCATTTAGGAACATCGGGTAAATCCTGCAGGTATTTTTCAGTAATAGATTTAATCACAAAAGAAGAATTGATCGAGTCTTTCAAAGTAGCTCCACAAAGCAGTAATAAATGTTCGGCCAACATATTATCACTCTCTTGCATCATCGGGCGATATACATCTTCTGATGCCATACTGTAGATAGTCCGGGCATCTTTTGATACCGGAATATGCAGTATGCTCACGTTTCTTTTGAGCGTGTCCATTAATAATTGTTGGGTTAAGCCACTAAAAGTTTTATAAGGTATATCCTGTGTATAATTATTTTTCTGCAACATGGTTTTTGGCAAGAAAAACACATTATCCGTCTGCAAGCGAGTAATAGTGCTACCCTCATCTTTTTTATAGAAGCTATTCTCAAAGATGGTAGGTTGTAGTTTAAATGTTTCTTTATCAATATTTACTCTGACTATATTTCCATACATGGGTAGAGGTGAAATTTCTGCCGAATAATAGTCATTGAAATCATCCCATGCCCAACCTGCGCCCATAGATGTATTGGTAAAATTACCATCAGAGTAGAAAAGGCGTTTGCTGGTTCTATAACTTTTCAGAAATTCAAATACTCGTGTGTTCTTTAAGTCATGATGAAAAAAAGTAGGGTCACCTGTTCCCCAGAATATCAAGGAATCTCCTTTGATAATATAACGTAAAGCAGGAATCGAGTCGCCTAAAGTTTTGATACAGGCATAGTATGTAAACAATTTGGTGTTAGAGGCAGGGGTAAAATATCTGTCAGCATTTCTTTCAAAAAGAGTTTTCTTCGCATCTGCATCGTAAATAGCCACGCCTGTAAAATTCTGTGCAAATACGCGTGAGGTATCAATCAATGTAGCATAAGGTTTCTTTTTTGATAATTTCTGAGAGGTGGTACACGAGATTCCGATAAAAGCTAATAGGGATAGTACAATCAATTTTTGCATACTTTTTATTTTTTTGCGAATTTACATCAAGATTACCAGGATTTCAACGCTTAATAAAGCGCATTTAACGAAAATATGCAAGATTTTCTGATTCTGCAGCTTTATTATTTTCTTTGAATTTCCTCCAATTCTGGTAGTACTATTTCTTTTTTTGTTCCGTTTTGCCCTTAACATACAAGAAAATTTTTATTATCGACAGTCTATTTCTAACTCTTAATTCTATTAGCTATGAATCACCTGGACTTATCTATAAAAATTGCCGTCAATAACTGGCAATTACAAATAAACGCATTCAATAGCGTACTTGACAAACTCTCTGACGAACAGTTAATGTGTGAGATAGCACCTGCCAGAAACAGAGGTGTGTATCTCTTAGGTCATTCAACAGCCGTGCACGATTTAATGCTGCCGCTTTTGCGTTTTGGAGATGCCCTTCATCCTGAATTACACCCTCTTTTCGTTGAAGCCGCAGACAAAACAATTGCCGAAATTCCATCCATTCACCAACTGAAAACCCAATGGAAAGAAGTAAATGATACCCTTACAGCGCATATAAACAATTTACCAATCGATGAATGGTTTACCCGTCATAACAGTATTTCGGAAGAAAACTTTGAGAAAGAACCACAAAGAAACCGCCTGAATGTATTATTTAGCCGTACCAATCATTTGAGTTATCATAGAGGTCAACTAGCCTTATTAATCAAGAAACACTGAAAATATATTGATACATAAAGCGAGAGAGCCATTCCTTAGGCAGGGATGGCTCTCTCGCTTTATATTCTGTTTAGAATTATCTGTTTACTACAAACCTTTTCACTACCGATCCGGTTTCAGTATGTAATCGAACAAGGTAGGTGCCTGCCGTTAAATCACTTACATCAATTTTTTGATAGAAAGTGTTTATATCTGTGATAAATTCTCTGTCCATCACTTTTTTACCATTTGCGCCAAATACTTCCATTTTTACACGGCCCGGCCTTGCCAGGGTAGTGCTGATTTGTATTTCATCAGGTGATGGGTTTGGTGATAAAGTCACTGCTTTTTCTAAACCCGGCTCAACAGCCAATACCGGTGGTGGCGGTGGTAACTGTATTTTGAGGTTATCAATAGCCCAACCCCAACCATAGGTTAATTGGTCAGCAAATAAACGGAAACGAATCAATACAATATCTCCACCTACAAAATTATCGTTACTTAACATTTTGATGGTTCTCCGTTTAAACATTGCGGGTGTACCTACCCCTTTGGAGTCTACACTGGTAAAAGGCTCACCGTCTGCGCCCATCACTGTACCATTTACAGTGCTACCAGTAAAGGCTTTTTCCCATGTACTATTGCTGGTTGCATCATATCCATCTTCAAAAGGTACCCATGAAGAACCGCCGTCGTAAGATCCCTCTACTACTACATAATCATAGAAATCAGCGTCGCCAAATACTGACCCATCATCGCCTGGTTCTACCAATACTACTTCATCAAAACTAATATTAGCTGAATCCTCATCCATTTTCAGCTCAATAGGTTTTAAGAACAAGGCCATCGTATTAGACTCCAGGTTCTCGTCACCGCCATTTTTATATGGGTGAGCCGAATGCAATGCCGGATCATTGAAGCCTGATGGTTGTGATATACCCCAGCCTCCTATACCTGCAAAATCTTCATTAGCTGTATTGAAGTCTGTACTATAAGATAAGATTGGTTCTTGCGTGGTTAAATCAGTTACTAAAAATTCAAAATAATCTGGTGTAACCGTTACATTAGTACCAGGTGTTTTCAGATACGCAGGTAGTCTGGTAGTATTCTTATTTTTTGAATTGTCAACCGCTACAATGCGATACTGTACGCGGTCACCTTTTTTCAAATCACCAAAAATACCTTTTCCTAAATAAGCAAATGCATCGTTTCTGCCTTGTGAATAAGATTTATCATCGGTAGCAGGATTATATTTTTTGAGGCCGATAGGATTCTTTGCCTGCCCGTTTACCATATATTCTACATAAACTGTATCTATTCCATGTTCATAATCATCTTCAGCGTTCAGGAAGACATCGGGTTTAACACTTGACGATACAAATGTAGGTGGAATAGTTGAGACAAAAGGTGATGAAACGTCGGCTTCACCAATCTGGAAACCATAATAACCTGCCAATGGTGCTTCGGCAGGAGCAGTGTTTTTACGTTTGAAATTATCTTCTACAACAATATAATACCTGATAATAGAACTTGAGGCAGTAACCGGGATAACGGCTGTATAATCATTAGTAGTACCTACACGTGTCAGATTGATAGCTTTTGCCTTAATAATTGTGTCGTTTTCAGTATAAAATACTTTTGCAGTACCTGCTACTAAGGTGGTATCACTCACAATAGTGGTTTTTACAGTCACACTTTTAACAGCGCCTTCGATGCTTTTAATTGGGGTATGCATGATTGATGTACCTTTCCAACCCATATCAGCAAACATATTCTTTACTAATGGGCCCGGGTCACGGATTACCTCTCTTAAACTGGCTGCCGAGGTCATCAATGAATTAGGGTTACCTGAGGTGTAAGTATTGTCATCTA
>CBIHRH010000162.1:0-8978 GCA_966212365.1 uncultured Emticicia sp.
GTCCTAAACGGACAATTTCTATAACAGCACAAAGGCCAAATTAATTTCATCAGTAGCCATAAACGCCTAATTCTCTCCTAAGAAAAATACTATTCCTGATAATTACGACATCTATTAAATATGCAAAAAAAATATCAGGAGAAATTGCCTGATTGGATTAGACTTTAAAATTAAGAAAAAATAAATTAGTCCGAAAAACGAATTTTATTGCTTTAAGAAAATTTTACAGAAAACTTCGTTTTTAAATTTTATATTAAATAAAACGAGAAATAATTAAGTAGTTGACAATATTTGTTAGCATTCAGGAAATCCTCTCCGGTCCTTTCTTTTAAAAGGGTAAAATAAGTCGAGCTTCGAAAACAGAAATCATGTTTTGAATCAGGCAAAGAAAAAATGAAAAGTAATTTTAAAAGAGAAGTTTATCATAAAAAAATACAATAAACCAGTGTCTTTTTATATCAATAAAATACAAAATGGCCTGATTCTGCAGAAAAATACAGTAAAATGTCACCGTTTATTCAGAAAATCAGGCCCAATTTTCGCAATTTTATTAAAAAGCCTTTTTATTACGAAATGGGAAAATCGAGAAAAATGCTCTTTTTAGTAGCTTCCCAGATATTTTCTGCTTACCCACTCAATTGAAGCCAAAATCAGCAAAACGAAGAAAATCCATTTCAGATTTATGAACTCATTCATCTCTTCAATGCTTGTTACCTTATCCGGGCTTTGGTTTGTTGAGAAGTGTTCTTTCAATTTATCTAACTGATTCGCTACAAAAAACTTTCCATTATTTTGCTGAGCCAACGTACGTAACATATTGAAGTCTGCCGTATTAGTAAGTCCCTCTAAATCCGCATTTCTAACGATGAACTGTCCGTCTACTACCTCATTCTTGCCTAGCACTTGTGTTGATGCCTTATAACGATATACCCCCTCTCCCAAACCTGTTATCTCAAAACGGGTGTTTTCCTGACTAATCGTATAATTATAGCTCTTGGTAGTTCCTTTCTCGTCGGTAATTTCTAGTTTAATACTCTGGTTATAGATGCGTTCGTATATATCATTATAAGCCTCATTCTCAAAAATGACCTTATCGTCAATGGAAAACTCAGGTGAAATAGGATATACTCTTAATTTGCGTTTATCGTCTTTTACAGAAATCAATTGTAAGGTTTTCATGAATATTTCATCTACTACTTCTTGCTTATCAGTTAAAGCAAACTCTTCTAAACGCCATTGCCAGATACCTTCTCCTGCTAAAACAGCTGATTTACGGGCATTGGCTGTATTCGCTATCAGTAGCGGTTTAGGAGTAACCAATGAGCCAACTCTTTGGTAAAGGATAATTTCACTACCAGTAGCAGGTCTGTAATCGCCGAAAGGAGATAATAATGGAGGTAATTTCTCCAGAATGTTAAGTTTTTCCCCATCAAGATTAAACAAATTAAAACTACTATTGAATTTGGCGGTTACTTTATCTGCTCTTCCGGCTTGCGAAATAATACTCAGTGTTTGTTGAATGCCGTTGAAACTGGCAATGTTTGACTGATTTCCCAGAATAAACAAAGTTGGCTTCTGTTGTGCTAATAAACGGGTTACAACGCTTCCTCCCGCGCCATATAGATCGGGTAACTGGTGTAAAATCAAAGCATCAAACGGTTGATTACCTATTTCATTAATATTATCACTCTGAATTACTTTTACGGTCAACT
This sequence comes from uncultured Emticicia sp., assembly GCA_966212365.1. Taxonomy (GTDB): domain Bacteria; phylum Bacteroidota; class Bacteroidia; order Cytophagales; family Spirosomataceae; genus Emticicia. The sequence continues at coordinate 1,713 of CBIHRH010000162.1, forward strand.
CATATAATTCATTTTTTTCAATGATTGATTTGATAGCTTTAATATCAGGATGCGGTGCTAAGGCCACTAATAATATCTTCTCTTTGCCGTCAACTACATCAATATATACATCTCTTGAATTATTTCTTGTTGAAAACTCTCCTGCGCTTGGCACAACTTCTATGGTAAAGCGCTGCATGCCTTTCTGTTCGGCAGTGGTATAGAAAGTTACTTGTTTTAAATCTGTAGGCTTATCGAAATTAACAATTTGCTTATCCAGCACTTTACCACCTTGTTTTAACAAAACCGATGTAGACTTACCCTGATATCCAAAACTGGAGATTTCGGCTTGCACAGGGAATTTATTGCTTAAATAAGCTATTCTATTTGCATAAACGGCATTGAGTTTTACATCTTTCTTTTGTGTAGTATCTCCTAATCCTATTGAATGAATATTGAAATTGTATTTCCCATAAGTCGGTGAGATACCTGAATTGGCAATTCCATCAGACACCAGAATCACGTCAGTCAGGTTTCTGCCTTCATAATTATTCTTTACATTGGCTAACAAACCTGATAAATCAGAAGTTTTTTCTCCGAATTTTATACTGTTAATGTCTTTATTATCTCCTTCATTATCAAAAGTCTTGATTTCTACACTTGCTCCTTTTGACTCAATATCGTCTTTTAGTTTTTGTAAGTCTGCTTTCAGTTGCGTAAGCTTCTCCTGACCACCCTGTGCCATAGAGGTAGAGTTATCAATAGCCAATACAACAGTTGGCTTTTCAATTGTTGATTTGTTGCTTCTTAGCAGAGGATTTATCAATAGAAAGGCTAAGAGTGCCACTAATATGCCTCTGGCAACAGCTAGTAGTCTGTTTTGTAGTACTGAAAAATTAGTCTTTTTTTGGTATAATACAACAGCATAAAGCCCTCCGGCGAGTAAGCAAAGTATAATAAACCATGGTGAAGATTGAAAGATTAGTTCGGATTTCATAAACCCCCTGATTCCGTTTATTAACGGTAGTTTTTTATTAGAAAATAATACTACTAAAACAACACCTTAAGTGAACAAATATTTTGCCAAGATACAAAAAAATATCGTCAAGGCGAGTGTTAAATCAACCTTGACGATAGAAACAACCGTAGCATATGGCGAATATACGACAGATACTTACATCAGCATCCCGCCATCTACCTGTAAAACCTGTCCGGTAATATATTTTGATAGGTCAGAACCCAGGTAAACACAGGCATTTGCCACGTCTTCACCTTGTCCTGCACGTTTTAATGGTATATTTTTCAACCATTCTTCCAATGCTTTCTCGTTCAGTTCTCCGGTCATTTCTGTTTCAATGAAACCCGGGGCGATTGCATTAGAGCGAATGTTTCTCGAACCTAACTCTTTAGCCACAGATTTGGTAAAGCCAATCATACCTGCCTTAGAGGCTGAATAATTAGCCTGTCCGGCATTGCCCATCAGCCCTACTACTGAAGTAATGTTGATGATAGAGCCTTGCTTGGCACGCATCATTGGTTTTGTAGCAGCTTTGGTAAGATTGAAAACTGATTTAAGGTTTACTCGCATTACTTCATCCCACTGCTCCTCTGACATACGCATCAAAAGGGTATCACGGGTGATACCTGCATTATTTACCAGAACATCCAGTGTTCCGAAATCGCTTACCACATCAGTAATTAATTGTTCGGCAGCGGCATAATCAGAGGCATCAGAACGATAACCCTTTGCCTTTACACCATAAGCAGCCAATTCTGCCTCTAATGCCTGACCTTTTTCAACACTTGATAGGTAGGTAAAAGCGATACTTGCGCCTTGTTCTGCAAACTTTTTAGCGATTTCTCTCCCAATTCCACGTGAAGCGCCGGTTACTAAGGCAACTTTATTGTCAAGTAATTTCATGTATGATTTGAATGGTTAATGTTAAATTGATTCAGTTAAGGTTTCAACAGACTCTTTTTTCTTTTTGAGCTCTTCCCTTAGGCCCTTACTGGTCTTAGTACTACCATCATGCGACCAACCCGGTGGCATAAATATATATTTAATCTTTGTAAAAAAGCTAAGTGGCTTCTTTAAATCTGCGCCTAATTTCACCCATTCGTGGAAGACAATATTTACTGCATTTCTGTTTTCAAGGGGAGAAACCAAGCCATATTTAATGGGTAAATCATCAATTTCTTCCTGGAAAGTACCAAACATCCTGTCCCAGATTGTGAGGCACATACCCATATTTTTATCAAGATACTCTACATTTGAGGCATGGTGTACTCTATGCTGTGATGGCGTAACAATTACGTATTCCAACAATTTTAAAGGCATTTTGCGAAACTTTGGCACATAACTCGTGTGTACAAGGATACCATATATCTGGGTAATAGAATACATCACAGCAATGTCCACCGCTTTAAATCCCATAAGCGATAGCGGGATAAAATAAATGAATCTATACAATGGTTGAAAGACCGAAGATCTGAACCCAACAGTCAGGTTAAATTGCTCTGACGAATGGTGTGTAACATGAGACGCCCAGAAGAATCGTGAATGGTGATCTACCACGTGCAATACGTAGAAAACAAAATCTTCTGCAATAAAGAGTAATCCCCAATAAAGAATCGGGTTCTGTATTTCAAACAAACGATATTGAAAAACCAGGCCTAAGATACCCCAGGTAATTCCGCGCGATAATAAATCAATTCCCCCATTGAGCAGCATCAGATAAATATTGGTGATGGTATCTTTGATGGTATAAAACCGACGATCCTGAATATTGCTCAGTACTATTTCTCCAAGAATTAAAAACGTGTATAGTGGTGTTGAAAAAATAATAACAAGCTGCTCGATGGTATAGTGTTTAAGGCTTTCGAACATAAAAAAGGCAAACAATTAAAACTTAATAAACTTCACGTACTCAATATTTTATAGCATTTTCATTTATGCACGTCCCTGCACCACAATTACTATCTCTCCTTTAATGCTACGATTGGCAAAATTAGCAATAATTTCGGACAAAGTTCCTCTTACATTTTCCTCATACATCTTAGTAATTTCTCTTGAAACACAGGCCTGGCGGTCTGCTCCGAAAGTTTCGACGAAATTTTCAAGGGTTTTAAGTAATCTGAACGGAGATTCGTAAAAAATCATAGTTCTTTCTTCTTCAATAAGAGATTTTAATCTCGTTTGTCGGCCTTTTTTCACAGGAAGGAACCCTTCGAAGGTAAATCTGTCGCATGGTAGACCTGAATTGACCAAAGCAGGCACAAAAGCGGTTGGTCCGGGCAGACATTCTACTTCCACCCCGCTTCTGACACACTCTCTTACCAATAAAAAGCCCGGATCAGAGATAGCCGGAGTTCCAGCATCCGATACTAATACGATTTTTTCGCCTTTTTTAAGCCTATCTACGACCTTTCCGACAGTTTGATGCTCGTTGAAGGCATGATGACTTTGCAATGGCTTAGAGATATTCAGATGTTTGAGAAGAAAACCTGTATTACGTGTATCTTCAGATAGAATCAAATCAGCTTCTTTCAAGACATTAATTGCTCTCAATGTAATGTCTTCCAGATTGCCAATTGGTGTTGGTACAAGAACAAGCTTCACTATATTTTTTTTCGACAAAAGTACAAATTTAAGTGCTCAACTGGAAGACTATAATGAATTAAAAGCTTATTAATAAGATTTTTTTGTCAGAAAACCTCAAAATTAAGCCGTTTAATAAAAAACTTGCGTTCATTTGTTCTTTTATTTTCAAAAATTTCTGAAAATACTTGACAAAACAAAATTAAATACATAGTTTTGACGAAACAATAAACCTTATAAGCCATGTTATTAGCCGCCATTGCCCTTGCCGTGGGTGGTCTGATGATGACCAAAGTACGTGCAACAACTGAGCTTTATGCTCCAAAGGGTTACTTAATGAGCCTCCAGGCTCGTCCTCGTAACGTTTATTCTTATTAATTGTAACGTCCCCTATTTTAATTCAAAAATCTGTATCTCAGCTCAAAACACCTATTATCAATACAATTTTTGAATGTTTGTGCTTTTTTTAACTAAAATTACCATAGAACTGTCATATTTTAGGACGAAAAAATCCAATTATTGACTTATATTTTTTTTAGTTATTGCTTTATTGCAGGGAATTTTAGAAAATTGTATCAATTAAACGTGCTTAAAACTATGTTACTACTTACTATCGCATCACTCGCTTTTGGCGGGCTTTTAATGACCCGCATGAATGAAGAAAAAGAATTATACGCACCAAAAGGATATTTGGCTCGCTTACAATCTCGTCCTCGTTCAGTTTACGCCTGGTAATACCCCTGTTTTAATACAGATTACGTGCTAAGAATACACAAAATGTGTATTTAATGATATTGTTTTGTTTTCAGGACAATGAGATGAATCCCATTTTTTTATAACAGAAACAGGTTTTTCTCCAAGTCTTCAATTATAAAGTCCGCGTCTTCAAGGCCGATGTAAAATCGGATCATACTTGCTTGTGGGTCTGTCTCGCTAACAAATGCACATTTTGGCATTATTAGAGATTCGTGTCCTCCCCAGGAAACCGCAATCAGAAAACTCTGTAATGATTCGCAGAACTTTTTGATTGTAGGTATATCTCTGTTTTTGAGAGACACTGTAAACATACCCATTGGCATTTTCATTTGCTTATTAACAAGGTCGATTTGAGGATGAGTTTCTTCAAACGGGTACCATATTTTGTCAATTTTAGGCGATTTTCTAAGAAAGTTTAATATTTTCAGGGTGCTTTCTGACGATTGTTTGAGCCTGATTGGTAAAGTACGGAGACTGCGGAGCATAAGCCAGGCATTTTGTGGTGATAGTATATTCCCAAACGTCATATACTCGTTATAGAAAATTTGGGTTATTGTTTCTTTTGTCCCACATATAGCGCCTGCTACTACATCACTATGCCCATTGTAATACTTTGTGGCAGAGTAAATTACTATGTCTATACCCAATTCGATGGGTTTCTGACAAAGAGCCGTGCAATAACTATTGTCTATAATAGTAGTTATGCCTTTGCTTTTTGCCAGTTCGGCTATTTTTGCTAAATCCTGAACCTCGAAAGTCCAGGAAAGAGGTGACTCCAAATAAATCAGGCGAGTTTTACTGGTAATCGCATTAACAAAATTGTTAATGTCTGTCCCATCTATAAAGGTAGTAGTAACTCCAAACCGTGGAAGCGTGTTTGTCATTAATCGTGTTGCCCAATTATACACATTTTTAACAGAAACGATATGATCACCCATGCTTACTTGCGACATAATCGCATTAGTAATAGCTGCTGCACCACTACCAACCATTAAACAATCTTCTGCTCCTTCCAATGCTGCCATTTTCTGGCAAAGCATAGTTACGGTTGGATTATTACCTCGTGTATAAATATGCTCTTCTTTTTCATGCGTGGCTGCATGAGCAAATTCATCTACTGTTGGATAAGCAAAATTACTGGTCTGGATAATGGGCGGAGCAACCGCATGAAAGTATTGCTCGCGATTTTCAGCGAGCTGATTAATAATATATGAATCGTTCATAAGGTAGTAGTTCCCTGTTTAGCTCAAAAAAGTGTAGAAATCAATTATTATTTCGATTTTTCTTAAAGAATAGATATGAAACATAGCCAATTCCTAAAAATAGTAATCCGGCTCCTGCTTGTTGAGGTTTTTCTATTAATGTATTACCAATAATAAAAGCGCACATAATCATAAAGACAATAGCGCTTATACTCCCGACATAAGTTTTTTCTTTCAACAACCAAAAATAAGTCAAAGCTGCCAGTAAAAAAAAGACTGTATCTACAAAAACTACATAAGTAATCAGATTTGAGAACGTTTTCCAGAAAATCAATAAAAAAATGGTCCACAAAGACTGAAAAATGATAGCCCAAAAGGGTGTTTTATAAGTTGGATGTATCTCAGCAAACTTTTTGAAGAACAATTTATCGTCGGCCATGGCGAAATAGATACGTGGTGCAGTCAGAATATAGATTCCTATAGTACCCAAAACCGATAATATAATTAAGAAAGAAATGAATTTCCCACCTGCGGACCATACAACACTGATGGCATCTGAAGCAACACTGCTGGAATCTGCAATTTTGTTAATAGGTAATAGCCGTAAATAAGCAATATTGATTGTAACATAGGCTAGACAGACAACTAATATACCCAGAATCATTGCTCTGGGTACTATTTTGGCTGCATCTTTCACTTCCCCTGCTACAAATGTGGCATGTTGATAGCCCCCATAAGAGAATGAAACCCCTATTAATGCAAGCCCAAAAGCTGAAATTAATGATAAATTATTCGTATTCTCTGGAAAATAGAAGTTGTTGACGTAAATATCTTCGTTTACACCAAACATAATGCCTATTGCCACTACTATAAAAATACCTAATAGCTTGGCACTTGTGAATATACTGGCAAATATACTGCCGAATTTTACGCCAAAGATATTCATAATAGTCAGTGCTACTATAGTGAGTATCGCCACTATTACCTGAGCATTCTCCGAGATTTCAATAAAAACGCTCAAATAGGAAGTAAAAACCAAACTTAGAGCCGCCAATGAGCCTGTATTAATTACCCAAAGCATTGACCAACCATATAAAAAGGCTGGCAATTCACCAAAGGCTTCCTTAATGAAGACGTAAAATCCCCCCACATTTGAGAATTTGGCAGAAATACTGGCAAAAGTTAATGCTCCGCATATAGCAATGGTAGCCCCTACTACCCAAACCAATAACATCAATCCTTCAGATGGCAAGTAACCGGCTATCTCTGATGGAGCTCTGAAAATACCTGACCCGATACTTGAGCCAATAGCAATCATGGTTAAACTATAAAGACTTATGGCTCTTTTAAATTGGTCAGACATTTAATGGTTAAAAGTTTAGATGAAAAGGAATAGACGAAATGTCAGTTTTTCAGATTTTTTTATACACTTATATGGGATTTATTATGGCTGAGAATTGAATATGCTGTACATAATATCAGCTCAACTTCAAATATTCAATTCTCAGCCATAATGATTATGTTCTAAGAGAGCTTTTTTGTAGGGTTTCGTATAAAAAAATCTGATTTTCCGGGGTTTAACTTTACTTGATAACCTTTTAGTATTTATAATTAACTGATTATCAACACGTTACAAACGTCTGTTAATACCTGAAATAGGTTATTTACTTAGCAATTTATCTATAGCTTTAGCCAGATTCTTATCTTTATCGGTAACTGTATTGCCTGCAT
>CBIHRH010000163.1:0-8956 GCA_966212365.1 uncultured Emticicia sp.
TATTATTTAAATATCAGCAGAGAGGTTGATAGTCTATATCAATCTCTTATTTATTACCAGCCGCCCAGTAAATTTTCGGATAGACTTTCTTATAAACCTTTGGTTTTGTGTACTTCATTGCAAACTTTTGCACGCACAAATCCAAACGTATATTTTATGAGAACCTACTCTTTACTTGTTTTATGTACATTATCCAGCCTTTGTTCTTTTGCACAAGCTTCGGCTACTCTTTTGCCTCATAAGTGATAAAGTCAATGGCTACACAGGTTATTTTTTATCCACTAATCCATCGAATCCTGCTCCTACAATTGGAGTGTATACCAGATCGGCCGGTCCGGCAGGGTGGTTCTCAATCGGTAATTATAATAATGTTTCACCGGCTCTTTATAGTTATACAGAAGGTTCGGGATATGCTCTTCAAAGCAGAAATTTCGGCACAGGTGTTACAGCAGGTTTCTCTACCGAAAATAGCATCAATACAAATACTGCTTTGTCGGCTACAACTATTGGCTTAGGTAGCGCGGCATATTTTCAACAAAATAATTCGAATGCTACTTTTCATGCCTTGAATGTGACAAGTATGGGGAAAGGCTTTGTTATCAATGGTGTTACAACTGGTACAGGTGGCGCAGGCAGATTTGAAACTAATTCTGCAGGTAATACCTCCCGTACATTATATGCAGTTAATATTGGAAGAGGGAGAGTGGGCTATTTTCAGACCAATAGTGCGAATAGTGATTCTACCACGCTGGCAGCTGTCACTAATGGTAAAGGAAATGCAGTGGATGGAATTACCACTGGAAGTGGTAGAGCGGGTTATTTTCAGATAAATAATTCTTCAAGTTTGAATAATGCACTCTATGCCATTTCGAACGGACAAGGAGCTGCTTTTTCAGCCTCATCTATAGGTAATGGGCGGGCATCAGAATTTTTGGCGAGCGGTGCAAGCTCATCACAAGCCATCTTTGCTTCTGCGGGTGGTTCGGTAAGTACTATTGAATCGAGAGCTAATGGAAGTGGTACATCTATCAGAGGTCTAAGTAACGGCTCCGGGTCTGCTGGTATTTTCGAAATCGTGAATTCATCAAGTTCAGCTACCACTATATGGGCACTGACCAATGGAGGTGGTAGCGCAGGAAATTTTCAGACATCAAGTGTTTCAAATTCATCGCCAACCATATTTGCCAGTGGTGGCGGTAGTGGCAATACCGTTGAGTCCTGGAATAGCGGTACTGGCCGGTCGGCGTATTTTCTGATAGATAATACGAGTAATTCGGCTACAGCAGTGCTGGCCAGAACTAACGGAGGTGGTATTGCGCTTGAAAGCCAGACTACAGGCACGGGCAAAGCAGGGCATTTTCAGATTACGAATTCAGGTAATAGCAACTCTGGTATTTATGTCACAACAAACGGAACAGGCAAAGGAGGTGAGTTTTATACAACGAATACAAGTAACGCAAATACAACAATCTACGCTAAAACGAATGGAACTGGCAAAGTAGGGCATTTTGAGGTGGAGAGCGAATTTAGTGAAAGTCCTGCCTTATATGCCGTCAGTAATTCGGGTAATGAAGCAGCTTTAATGGCCCGCACAACCAATGGCATGGGAGATATAGCGGTTTTTAAAGACCAGGGTAATTTCAATGTAGCGCGTATTGATCATCAGGGTGCTGGTTATTTTAATGGAGGAACGTATAGTTTTGGTGCTGATTTAGCCGAAGCGTTTGAAGTAGAAGGTGCAAAGTCTGAATACGAACCCGGTGATGTACTGATAATTTCAGAAAGCAACGACCGTACCGTTGAAAAATCAAATCGGGCGTATTCATCTTTAGTAGCGGGCGTATATGCCACCAAACCTGGTGTTTTGCTAAGAGATGAAGATGTTAATAATGATTTAGGTAATAAAGTGCCAATGGGGGTCGTAGGGGTAATACCAACCAAAGTTTGTAATGAGGGTGGAAAAATCAAAAGGGGTGATTTACTCGTAACCGCTTCTAAAACAGGTTACGCCATGAAAGGCGACCCAGCCAAGCTGGGTTTTGGTCAGATTCTGGGCAAAGCTTTGCAGGATTTTGATGGTATAGAGGGCAAAATCAAAGTTTTAGTAAATGTAAGATAAGTTAAAGCATACCATCCGGATTAGGTACAAAGTTCAGGAAAGAATCGGAATGAGTCTGGTATTTTTCCGTATCTAACTTATAGAGGAATGCCCCTTTCTTCGAAAATCCTTTTTGCTTCTCTTTTAATTTAATCAAAAGTCCGGTAGAAAGGATTTTCCTGCTGAAATTCCGCTTATCGAAATTACTGCCGTAAATAGCTTCATACAGATTCTGTATCTGTGGAATCGTAAACGTTTCAGGCATCAATTCAAAACCAATTGGATGAAAGGCCGCTTTGTAGCGCAGGCGTTCAATGGCCATTTTTATCATATCTGCGTGGTCGAAGAGCAATTCAGGCAAATCGTGCATTGAAAACCAATGGGCATGGTAGGTATCCGAAATTTTGGTTTCGTAATCTTTAACATTCACTAAGGCATAGTAAGCCACTGCCACAGTTCTTTCAACGGGGTCACGATTAGGGTCGCCGAAAGCGCCCAACTGCTCTAAAAATACACCTGTCAGATTGGTTAGCTCAAATAAAATCCGGTCAGCCGCCTGATCAAGGCTTTCTGAGGATTTCAACCAACCGCCCATCAACGACCAGGTATCGCGGTCTGTCTGCACCCCTCTTTTAACTAGTAATAATTTTAATTCTTCTCCATCAAACCCGAAAATAATCGAGTCGAGAGCTACCAGGCACTTGGTTTGTTGTTTATATTGTTCTAACATTTCCTGTTAAGCTTGCAGGTATTTTCTAATATTAGGTTAGTTATTAGCCAAAATTAAGAGTATTCTTAATATATTATCCCAACGGGGACGCCCAGTCGGGATATTAGAAGTTGATAATTATTATTCTTTCTACCGATATAGTGTCCCTACAGGACACCCAGTCGGAACTAAAATTATTTAACTCAATATCCCGACTGGGCGTCGTAAGGATAATATATCGGTAGAAAAAATAGTGAGAAAAGATTCTAAGTCCCGTAGGGACGATATATTAAAAGCATTTACAAGTAATTCTCCTTTATTAACGATTTAGTAACAATATTATAAAAGGTAATGACCATGCACAACAAAAAAGCAGAATTTCTATAAAAAAGCCCTAATTTTGTAAGAAAAAACGAATGCCACTGCTCAAAATACAGAATCTGTCCAAATCTTTTGAAGAGAAAAAAGCGGTTAACCATATTTCATTTACCTTAGAGAAAGGAGAGATTTTATCAATTTTGGGCGAAAGTGGTTCGGGGAAAACTACTTTGTTGCACCTGATTGGTGCCTTTCAGGAGCCCGACGAGGGCATTCTATTGCTTGAAGATAAACGCATCACCCCACCCTCTGAGAAATTGATTGCAGGCCACCCCGATATTAAATTAGTCAGACAAGATTACGGGCTTTTTCCAAATATTTCTATCCGCCAGAATATTGCTTACGAACTACGTTATTATGAAGAAACCTACCGTAATAAACGAGTAGATAAATTATTAAAATTAAGTGGCTTAGATAAGGTGCAGACGCACTTGCCGCGTGAGGTGTCAGGCGGAGAGCAACAGAGAGCGGTAATTGTAAAAGCCATTGCAGAACAGCCAAAGCTATTGTTATTAGACGAGCCTTTCAGCCATCTGGATGCCGTCAATAAACGGAAACTGAAGACAGAAATTCTAAAACTTATAAAAGCCGAAGAGGTAAGCTGTATCTTCGTAACCCACGATGTAAGCGATGCCTATGGAATGGCCGACCACCTCGGTATCATGCGCAAAGGCAAAATGCTGCAATTAGATGCTCCACAAAAGGTCTATCAAAACCCAATGAATCAATACGTAGCGGAAATTACTGGTGAAGTAAACGTGGTTAGTAAAGAATGGTTGCAAAGTATCGGATTATCAAATTTACCCGGTGTATTTATACGACCGGAACAGATTTTTGTTTCTCCTTTATCAAATTTGAAGGCTAAAATTTTGTTACTTAAATTCTTGGGAAACTATTATGAGGTGCTTATCAAAGTCGGAACCCAGGAACTAAAGATGTTTAGTTTTGAGCCTTTAACAGTGGGGGAGGAGATAGGGGTAAATATTCGTCATTTCTAGTTTTCATTGATAACAAGTGCTTTGTCAAAATTTGATAAAGCACCGCTAAAGCATATACCAAAGCAATGCAAAAGTACCTATCATTCCTCCCAACAGTTTGATTATTCCAAAAACCTTCTCAAACATTTTGAAAGCACAATGCTGAGTAGGAAATTTAGGGGGACACCTGGTTGGTAAGCCCATTCGGGTATGCCTAATTGTGGATAACAATACTCAACTGGCCGTCGGCATAACAACTAATAAAACGGAGGATATGAAAAAGATTACCAATATGGTGGAAACCTTTTTGAAATGGGACAAAGTAGCAGGAAATCCGTTTAAAAGAACGATTGTCTATACTTATCTGCGGTAATTTAAGTCTTTATAGCCATGGAAATGGAGCTGAAAAAGGTTACCAATATGGTGGGTACCTTTTTGAGCAGGTACAGCATCGGAAGACTATTTAAGAGAACGATTGGGTATATTTACAAGCAGGTAGTTTCAGCGTCGGCGAAAGTACCTGCCACTCAGAGACATCAGAAAAGGTAGACAGTAAGGTGGCTACCTTTTTAATGAAGGCCTTTTTAAGAGCGCTATTGGCTTTACTTATATAAGGGTAGTTCCGGAGTTTGTGAAGCTACCAAGCACACAAGTGGCATCAGAAAAGGTTACCGATATGGTGGGAACCTTTTTGAATAAGACGACCACAACAATCGAGATTCCTGGAATACAGGATGTGATTTTATGGTAGTTAAATTTAAAAAGTTAACAAGTTTCATTGGTAAATTCTGGAAAAACAAGTCTTTTCAAAATTTACTCCCTAAATTTGTTGTAAAAAAACACTATTCAAAAAGCAATGCAAAAAATTCTTTTTATCGACCGCGACGGTACTATTATTGATGAGCCAAAGACAGATTTTCAAATAGATTCTCTCGAAAAGTTATTCTTTCTTCCTAAAACCCTTTCTAATCTTCGAAAAATAGCCGAAGAAACTGATTATAAACTGGTAATGGTGACGAATCAGGATGGTTTGGGGACAGACTCTTTTCCGGAGGATACTTTCTGGCCTGCGCACAATAAAATGATGCAAGGGTTAGAAAACGAAAACATTCACTTTGCAGCCGTTCATATCGACCGTAGCTTTCCGCATGAGAATCTGCCTACGCGCAAACCCGCAACAGGTTTGCTTACTGAATATATAAATGGAGATTACGATTTAGCTAATTCTTATGTAATTGGCGATAGAGTAACTGATGTACAACTGGCAGTAAACCTGGGGGCTAAAGCCATTTTTATTGGCGAAAACCCGGAATTGAACATAGAGCAGGAACACGTGACCAAATTAGTAACTACTGATTGGGATAGCATTTATGAATTTCTGAAATTGCCTCCACGTATTTCTACCATAGAACGCAATACTAAAGAAACCCAGATTAAGATTGAACTGAACCTTGATGGAAAAGGGAAATCGGATATTCATACAGGACTGGGTTTCTACGACCATATGCTTGATCAGGTGGCCAAACACTCAGGAGCTGATTTGACGGTCCATGTGAATGGTGATTTACATATCGACGAACACCATACAATTGAAGATACTGCCTTAGCATTAGGAGAAGCCTATCTGAAAGCTTTGGGAGATAAAAAAGGTATTTCCCGTTACGGATACTTATTACCGATGGACGATGCTTTAGCACAGGTAGCCATTGATTTCTCTGGTCGGCCTTGGATAGTATGGGAAGCAGAATTTAAGCGTGAGAAAGTAGGAGAGATGCCAACCGAAATGTTTTACCATTTCTTCAAATCGTTCTCTGACACTTCTAAATGTAATCTGAACATTAAATGCGAGGGCCAGAACGAACACCATAAAATTGAAGCCATTTTCAAGGCATTTGCTAAATCAATCAAAATGGCAGTAAAACGCGATTTGAAAGAATTGGATAGCTTGCCGAGTACAAAAGGGGTATTGTAACACGGTTTGGTAAACCGTGAAATCGTACCACGGTTTGGTAAACCGTGGCTCCCGGGTACCTCCAGGTATTGATGGAATATAAAGTACAGAGGTCAAGACAGGCACTGAAAAGAAGCCACTTATTCAGCCTTTTCCAATAATCACTATATTAGCAATGGATAAAAGTCGCAATAAAATTAATATAGCGGTTATTGGACTAGGCCGCATGGGAAAGATTCATTTAAAGAATCTCTTACAAGCTATCCCTCATGCAAATGTAGTTTTAGTAACTGACCCGGTTTATTCTGAGGAGAACTTCAAAAATGAATACCCTGGCATAAGATTTATAAAAGATACGGATGAAGCTATTGCCTCGCAAGAAATTGATGCGGTGGTTATAGCTACACCTACGAGTACCCACGCTACGCTGGTAGAGCAATGCATCAACAATGGTAAACACATATTCTGCGAAAAGCCATTGGATTTATCGCTGGAAATAACAAAAGCCTTGCTTGAAAAAGCAAAGGAATCAGGCATATCATTAATGATTGGCTTTAACCGCCGCTTTGACCCTGATTTTATGCAAGCCAGGAAATCAATAAGTGAGGGGAAAGTTGGGAATCCACAAATAGTAAAGATTACCAACCGAGACCCGGCTCTGCCAGACATTGAATTTGTGAAAACCTCGGGCGGTATGTTCATGGATTTTACCATCCATGATTTTGACATGGCAAGGTACCTGATGGGCAAAGAGGTAGTAGAAGTTTATGCTAAAGGCCTGGTATTTTTTGATGAAGCTATTGCAGAGGTTGGCGATATTGACACGGCTCTGACGACCTTAACTTTTGAAAACGGGACCTATGCCGTATTGGATAATAGCCGCAAAGCTGTTTTCGGCTATGACCAGCGCCTGGAAGTATTTGGTGATAAGGGTATGATACAGGTAGATAATAATCTATATAACCGGAATATACTCTATAATGAACACGGCATTCATCAGGCCCTGCCGTTGAATACGTTTACAGAAAGATACATGCATTCTTATTTCAAGGAAATGGAATCGTTTATTGATGCCTTATTAGACAATAATCCTGTACCTGTAAAGAATGAAGACATTATCATGGCAACAGTATTGGCCTATGCTGCCAAAAAATCGCTGGATGAGCAGCGGCCTGTGAAAATTGCTGAGGTATTATAATCATAAATAAGGTCTCCGATTGACAACTTTAACTGAATAGCACAAATGAAATCAAACTATACCTCATATCTGAATATCTCTCTGCTTTTCTTGGCAAGCCTAAACTGTTTTGCTCAAAACCAGACATTCAAGTGGCCTAATGGTGCTCGTGTAGCCATCAGTCTAACTTTTGATGATGCTCGCGGCAGTCAGGGTTCAAAAGGAGCACCACTATTGGATGAATATGGGGTTAAAGGCACTTTTTATGTGGTTCCGTCGGCGGTGAAAGGTCAATTAGAGGGTTGGAAAAAGGTAGTTGCTGGTGGGCATGAAATAGGTAATCATTCATTACATCATTCATGCAGTGGTAATTTTGTTTGGTCAAGAAAAAGTGCGCTTGAAAATTATACGATAGAACAAATGCGTGCGGAATTGCTGGAAGCCAATAAACAGATTGAGGCATTACTGGGCATAAAAGCTGAATCGTATGCCTATCCATGCGGACAAACATTTGTCGGCCGAGGTAAAAATACCCAAAGCTTTGTGCCTGTTATTTCTGACCTCTTTGCCTCAGGCAGAACCTGGCTCGACGAAGCTCCAGTAGACCCGGGCTATTGCGATATGGCACAACTCACAGGGATAGAAACGGATGGTAAAGACTTTGAGCAAATTCTCCCGATTATAGAAGAAGCCAGAAAGAGCGGACAATGGCTTGTTCTGGCTGGTCATGAAATGGCCGATTCCGGTCCGCAGACAACCCGATTGGCTATGCTTCGAAAACTCTGCGCCTATGCTAAAGACCCTGCCAATGGCATATGGATTGCACCCGTTGGGGAAGTGGCTCGTTATGTGAAAGCGGAGAGGAAGCGGTTGGGGTTACCTGAATAAGTTGTCACTCTGTTTTTAATTTAAGTATAACATTTTTGGTGCCATTATCGAAGTACGAAATCTGTACATAAAGACTATCCTTTATTGCCCCACCATTTATTGCTGCATTATTATACCCGTAATCACTATGATTAGTGTCTGAATAGAAAAAGTAAATGCCATTTACATCAAATCGTTCAGTATCGTGTCCACTAATAGTCATTGGATGATAATTACAGACGCGTCCTTCAACTATTTTATATGACTTACTATTAAAAACTCTCTTCGTCTTGAAATATTCTTTCACGTCCATATAACTAATAAGTGCTGAAATTGAACCTAAAAAAATGAAAATAAAAGCTCCCAATATCATACCATTTTTTCGCTTGTTAGCATAATAGCTTGTCAATTCATCTTTATCAACAAACTTTAGATTATAGTAAAAAACGCATGGTCCGATAGCAGCCAATACCAATAGAAAAAGATATTCTCCAAAACTTGGGAATCGGTCAGCAAAAGTATAAACCAGTTTGAGATTTTGCATCAGTCAGCTCATTGAGTAGAAATTAAATGTTTTGAAAACCGCTTAAAAATCAGAATCGATGTTCATATCATTTCAACCTATCAGGATTTTCACTTACAAAAGCACTCCACCCCTTTTTCTTAGAGCTATTACCGGTAAGGGCTTTTGTTTTGCCATGCATATAATGGCATACAGCCACGCCCACGGCATCAGTCGCATCATTAAACTGAGCATCTAATTTCATTTTCAGGAGATGTTCCAACATATAGGCTACCT
>CBIHRH010000164.1:0-8943 GCA_966212365.1 uncultured Emticicia sp.
TGACAGCTAATAATAAAGCCTTGCGGAAAGGGACCTCACGTAAGCCGGAGTAATCAATGCGCTCTTTGTTATAATCGAGATAATTATATAAACTACCTAAGCGAACAGTAAAGAATTCGTCAAGGTTTGAAGAGGTAATGGCCAGGAACTTTAAACGCTCAAAAAGATTCAAGTTCTTTTCGCAAGCCTGGTCTAATACACGCTCATTAAATTTAAGCCAACTTAAATCACGACTGATATAATTTGATTGCTCTATGCTATCGGCGTAACGACTTATTTTTGATTCAGGAACAGCAGTACTTTTTTCTTCACTCTTAGATGAACTCACCAAACCATTCAAAAATGAAAAAAGGCTACCTTTCGAGCCTTTTTCATTAGATATATTTTTATTCTTTTCTTCCATTGCTCGATAACAGAATGTGTTTGGCGAAGTACGGCATTTATGCTAAAATATTCAAGTAATTAACAATAAATTAATAGATAAGTGCAATTTTATCTCCATTCTAAATGCCATGTAAAGCGGGTTCTGCATTTACTTTATTCCAAAGAATGTCTTTTACTCCCCGGGCTTTACGCCTTGAAACCGGAAGCCGGGTGCCATCTGCCAGATGAACTTCTTTCAAAGCTTTTTTCCAACGTAATCCTTCCAGATAGTTCAAATTAAGAATATAAGATTTATTAATTCTTAGGAAATCGGCATGTTCTTTTAGCACTGCATCAAAAAATTTCAAATGAAAAGCAGTAGTAAATTTACGATTTTTTGTATGGAAAATTGTGTAATTAGCATCAGCTTCAAGATAGATGATTTCTTGTGGTTGAATAGCCAAACGATTACCATTCACCATAATAAAAAGATTCTGGGCTACGTGATTTGTTTTAGGTAGAGAGGGTTTATATTGTTTCATAAAATAATGGTTTGATGAAACAAAATTCAGTAGATAGGTATAAACAAAAAATCCCCAATTATGGGGATATTGAAGACATGTTGCGCGCTGTTTAATAAAAGGGGTCTGTTCCAAAAGTATTTTGGGAAAGACCCAATAAGGTTTAAGTAAGTAGAAAATTACTATTTCCGTATTACTCTAACAAAGTATATTCCAATGGTAAATAAGACAAAGGCAAGAATCATGAAACAGTTTTTTACAATATGTACTATATAAAAAACAGTAGAAGTTTCTTTAAACATATAATTTGACAGAAAATCAATTAACCCCGCAAATGCTCCGATAACGATAATAGCAGAAGCAAACCAATAATGTGGAATTCGCCAGAGTTTTTTAGCAGGAAGTTTGCTGAATATCCAGTAATAAATAATACCGCCTATAAAAAGCTTGAATGCATTATCAACTGAGCTCCCAATAGCCTGATAAACTTTATATGTTTCACCCCAGAACGAGTTCACAATCGTAAATAAAATATCGACAACAGAGATAATTTTTATGCTATTCTTATATGATTTATTTTCAACTAAAGTATAAGCGTATAAGCCCATAAAAATAAAATTCCTGATAAAATAGATAGGATCAGCAAAGAATGTATCATCAATTTCATATTTCGTCAGAATATGAGCAATCTCCTTATAGTGGTTTCCTGTATATTCAACAAATGCGCTAACACTCCAATTTAACAAGGCTCCCGTAGCAAAGTAAAGAAACAAATAGATATAGGGTTTGCTTTTGAAAGTCTGTATTTTGAACAGAGAGAAAATCAAGGGTAAAAAAGAGATATAGGTCGCTATTTTACCCATTAATACTAATAATGTCTGAGCATCTAATCGATTCATTTTCTTTTTTTCCCTGGAGGTATACTTGTTGGCGTAAGATTATCCCCAGTTAAGGGAGGAAAGGGGCGAACAATTTCTATCTCCCCGCTTTGCTCGTTTTTAATTAACAACTCTAATAATAAAAACTCTCCTGACTCATCTTTGCCGATAGTTAGTGCAAAGCCATTTACGATTTTAACGCCAAATTGTGTCGGTAAGGGTTTGGTACTAAGTTGTTGTATTAATTCTGGTGCGATACGGCCATGTTTTATATTATCATTAGAGTTAGCTTCTTTACCCAATTGAATAGTTACACGCCCGGGGTAATCTATAAAGTTTACCTTAATATCAATTTCCTCATTAGAGGACAGGATAGGAAGATCTGTAGCCAAATTGAAATAAAACCATCTGACACATTTGTCGACAAAGTAGTTGTAGGTCAATTCACCTAGATGTTGGGGCTCCATTCCATTCCCTTCAATGAGTTCTGTTAGTCGTTTTGCATTTGCCATTTTTTAAGTGATTAATATGGGTTAAAAAATTTATTATTTCTACCTTAGGATAGTTCGTATTGGGTGAAAAGCTACTTCAGTTTTTCTGATAAGAATATTCCTTTGGTCATTTTCACTTGACCTTTTCTATATTAAACCAACCGCATCTCCAGTGCTTTCACAACTGCCTCAGGAGCTGAGTTGACGTGTAATTTTTCGTAAATATTCTTTATATGGCTGTGCACTGTGCTAAAACCTATGTTGCAGGCATCGGCAATCATTTTATAACTCATGCCCTTTACCATGCACTGTAAGATTTCTTTCTCTCTCGGAGTGAGTGATACATAAGTCTGTTCTTTCATCACAAACTGGCTCTGGAACATAGACAATACCTTGGCAGCAATTGTCGGACTCAGATGTGACCCTCCGTTGTATACGTCAATAATTGCCTGTACATAATTTTCCGGTTTAGGCGTTTTAATGATGTATCCGTTTGCCCCTGCACAGATAGCTGCAAAAACTTTGTCATCATTCTCAAAAACCGTCTGTATCAATACCTTCACTTCGCTATTTGCCTCTTTTATGGCTCTCATGGCCTCTATACCCGATATTCCCGGCATCTGAATATCCATGAGTACTACGTCAGGCTGGTATTTACGCACTAGTTTCACGGCATCAGTTGCATCTGCATAAGCACCCGAAAGCCACAGCCCATCCGTACCTGCCAGATACAGGGAGAGGCTTTCTCTGAGGTTCTTATTGTCTTCAAAAAGTAGTATCCTTATCATTATCACTCCAAATTAACCTCTATCTCCGTTAAATAATTATCTTCATGGCAATTTTTATTTTACGGTCAAAATTACGAGGGATTTATGTATGATGAAATCCCCAATATTGGGGAGATTTGAAAATTAATTGGGAATTTCCATCAATACTTCAGTGCCTTTCTGTTGAATTGAATTGACCGATACTTTGATTTCATCCTGTTGGCTTCGCAGTTTAAAGTTTTTGAGTCCGTTTCCTTCAAACGTCTCATTGAAGTCGAAACCCTTGCCATTATCACTGATGGTTATTTTTATTAATCCCTGTTGTTGATACACTTTGCAGATGGCCTCGCTCGCCTGAGAATGCTTGGAAATATTATTGATAGCCTCTTTGTAAACCAGATAGATAGTTCGTCTTTGCTCCATCGAAAACAGGTCTTTTTTCAAATCAATTACTATTTCAAAATTGAACAGAATTCCTTTGGCTGAAAGGATTTCGACACCAAATGAACGCATCTTTTCGAAGAGTTTTTCTGTAGAATCATTCTCAGGATTAATTGCCCAAACAGTGTCTCTCATTAATAAAATTGTTTCCTCTGAGTTATTCGTAATTTTATCCAGAATGGGCAATAATTCAGGTTTTTCCAGGGTTACTTTTTTACGAAGCAATTCTACGAAAATGGCAATAGAGTTAAGATTTGAGCCAACTTCATCGTGCAAATCTGAAGCAATCTGATTGCGGACATATTGAAGCTTTAATTTTTGCCGCAGGTCATAAATAAAAAATAAATAGAAGCCCACCCCAAAAATTAATAATATATAGATCACAATTGAGGGCCAGAACCACCATTTTTGCCAGAAAGCCTGATCTTTATTGATAGATAATTCTGTTGAAGCAATCGTTTTGTTATTCTCTACTGCTTTTATGTTTAGTTTATAATTGCCCCCTGATAAATTCTGATAATGAACAGATGGATAATTGCTCCAGAACCATCTATCATCCAATGCCCTGATCTGGTAATAATATTTGATAGAATCGCCTTTAATCGGATTCAACTCAACAACAAGGTTTCCGTCGGTGGCAGAAAGAGTAATAATTGAGTCTTTTGTATATGGATGAACCTTCCCATTTATCAAAACTTGCCTGATGGAAAGTTGAGCAAAGGTAGTTACATTTAATAGCAGTATTAACGACGCTGTATATGTATACTTGGTTAACAAGGGCGTGTAATTAGGCAATACAAATAGCTAAAAAAAGGCAAAGATTCCAAAGGAATTGCAAAATATAGTTCCATAAAAATAAAATCGGCCATCAGACTAATCTGATGGCCGATTTTATAAAATTATTAAGATTACTTATACCCCCAACAAAATTCTGGCCGGATCTTCAAGTAATTGTTTTACTCTTACTAAGAAACTCACTGAATCTTTACCGTCAATCGTGCGGTGGTCATAGCTTAGTGCCACGTACATAATTGGGCGGACAACGATTTCGCCATTCACTACCACTGGTCTCTCAACGATATTGTGCATACCTAAGATTGCTGATTGAGGAGCATTAATGATTGGCGTTGAAAGCATTGAACCGAAAATACCCCCATTAGTAATAGTGAAAGTTCCGCCGGTCATTTCTTCAATCGTCAGTTTATTATCTCTTGCTTTACCTGCCAGACGAACCACTTCTGATTCAATTCCTGCAAAACTTAGTTTTTCGGCATTTCTGATAACCGGAACTACCAAACCACGCGGCGCAGAAACCGCAATGGCAATGTCAGCATAATCGTTATACACAATTTCATCGCCATCAATATAGGCATTTACTACAGGGAAATCTTTCAGAGCAATGGCACAAGCCTTGGTAAAGAAAGACATAAAACCTAAACCTACGCCATGCGTTTCCTTGAATTTATCTTTATACTTGGCTCTTAAATCCATGATTGGCTTCATATCTACCTCATTGAAAGTCGTCAGCATGGCTGTTTCCTGTTTCACTGCTACCAGACGTCTTGCAATGGTTTTGCGAAGAGAAGTCATTTTTTCTCTGCGAGAAACTCTCCCGTCTACACCAGAAGCAAGAGGTACGCCTGCAGGAGCTTTAGGCTCCGCCGCGGGTGTAGGCTGTGGGGTGCTTGGAGTTGTTGGTTGTGCTGGCGTTGGAGTAGCTTTCAGTGCATCTTCTTTCATGATACGGCCACCTACACCAGTACCTTGAACAGTTGCCGGGTCAATACCTTTTTCTGCTAATACTTTCGCTGCTACCGGAGATGGGTGCCCTGCGGCATAATTATTACCAGATGCCTGTGTTGACGCTTTTTCTTCCTGTGCTGCCGGTTGAGTAACTGCCGGAGCAGTACTTGCCGCACCACCTACAGTTATTTTTGCTACTACACCACCGATAGGTACTACCTGACCTGCCTGTGCTACAATCGTTATCACACCATTCTCAGGTGATGGTAGTTCAAAAGTTGCTTTATCTGATTCCAGTTCGCAAATTACCTCATCCATTTTCACACTGTCACCGTCTTTTTTGGACCATGAAGCAATGGTTACTTCTGAAATAGATTCTCCTACCGCCGGCACAACTACATCAATGGTTTTGCCTTCAGCAGGTGGTATTGGAGCTTGAGTAGTAGCTACTGGCGCTGGAGTTGGTTCAGCCGCTGGTGTTTTTGGCTCTTCTTTTGGAGCAGGTTCAGGAGCAGGACTTGGAGCCTGCGGTTTATCGTTGGTTGTTTCAATTTTACAAATCAAAGCTCCGATAGGTAAAGTTGTACCTTCGGCTGCTACAATTCTTAAAATACCGTCGGCTTCTGCGGGCAGTTCGAAGGTGGCTTTGTCGGACTCCAATTCGCAGATTACTTCGTCCATCTTTACGGTGTCACCATCTTTTTTTATCCAGGATGCGATCGTTACCTCGCTTACTGATTCGCCCACCGAAGGGACTTTCATTTCTATTGCCATAACTTGTTTTTATTGCTAAGTTATTGATATCGATATATTTTATTAATTCTCTGTTGGTTCTTTGGTTGCTTATTTTTCAAAGGCTTTCTCCACAATATCCGCTTGCTCTTTTGTGTGGATTTTGGTATAACCAGTAGCAGGAGATGCACTCGATTTACGGGCAATCACATTTCCTACACCAATTTGTGGGAACTCTCTCAATACAAACGACCAGTAACCCATGTTCTCAGGTTCTTCCTGCACCCAGATTACCTCAGGCTTTTTGTATTTAGCCAGATGTGCCTCTACTTGTTTAACCGGGAATGGGTGCAATTGTTCAACACGAATAATTGCTACATCCGTCCGTTTGTCTTTCTGTTGCTTGTCTAATAAATCGTAATAGACTTTTCCGCTACATAATAGCACTCGTTTTACCTTTTTAGGGTCAGCGTATTCATCACCTATGGTTTCCTGAAACCGCGTACCTTCTGCAAAGTCTTCTATTTTTGAAACTGCTAATGGATGTCTCAACATTGATTTCGGCGACATGTGGATACATGGCTTGCGGAATGGCAATGCTAACTGACGACGTAACATATGGAAGATATTGGCAGGCGTTGTACAAACACATACATACATATTGTACTCGGCCGCTAATTGCAGGAAGCGCTCAGGACGGGCATTTGAGTGCTCCGGGCCTTGTCCTTCATAACCATGAGGTAGCAATAAAACCAGCGCATTCATGCTGTTCCATTTAGATTCAGAAGCCGCAATGAACTGGTCAATCATGATTTGGGCACCATTCGCAAAATCACCGAACTGTGCTTCCCATATTACCAAAGCATTCGGGTTGGCCATCGAATAACCATACTCAAAGCCCATTACGCCATACTCAGCCAATAATGAGTTATATATCTCGAATTTACCTTGTTTTTCGTCGATATGAGCTAAATTGGTATATAGCTGATTGGTATCGGCATCGTGCAGTACGGCGTGGCGATGCGTAAAGGTACCACGTTGAACGTCTTGCCCTGTGATACGAACTACTTTGCCTTCATCAAGGATACCACCATAAGCCAAAAGTTCTCCAACAGACCAGTTGAAAGGTTTTTCCTGTGCAAAAATGGCACGTCTTTCTTCTAATACCTTTTCAATTTGTTTCAAAGGTTTGAAGCCTTGCGGTACAGTTGATAGTACTTTACCGATTTTCTCGATTTCTGCCAAAGGAATACCCGTCATAGGTGATTGTTCGAAATCGCCTGGAACTGAACGACGTAGTTTTTCCCACTCCTCTTCCAGCTTAGGTTTCTGATATGGTAATTGTTTTTGTTTTACTTTTGCCAGTAAATCCTGCAATTCTCCTTCAAATTCTTTCTTCAACTCCTCTGAGAACTTGGCATCTGCCTCTCCACGTTCCATCAATTCCTGTAAATATATCTCACGCGGATTTGAGTGATTGTCAATCACCTTATACATGGTTGGTTGTGTCATGCGCGGTTCGTCTGATTCATTGTGACCATATTTACGGTAACAAACCATGTTTACGAACACATCACGGTTGAACTCCTGACGGAATTCAGTTGCCAGTTTCATGGCATAAACCACTGCCTCAGGGTCATCACCATTTACATGGAAGATTGGGGCATCAATGATTTTAGCAATATCAGTACAATAGATTGATGAACGGGCGTCTTCAAAATCAGTAGTAAAACCAACCTGATTGTTGATGACAAAATGAAGTGTACCCCCTGTATAATAACCCGGCAGGTTCGACATCTGTGTTACTTCATATACAATACCTTGTCCGGCTACGGCTGCATCGCCATGAATGACAATTGGAAGAATCTTATCATAAATATCGTCACGGTCGTGTGGTTTTAAGGCTGCTTTTTTATAGTGCGCATCGGCTCTTGCACGAGCATAACCTACTACCACAGGATTGACCGCTTCTAAGTGCGATGGGTTAGCCATCAGTTTCAGACTCACTCTTTTACCTTCCGGTGTTTCTACCTGGCTCGAATAACCCATGTGGTATTTCACGTCTCCGTCGGTATAAGCATCCAATTGTACGTTTTCTTCAAACTCGTTGAAAACCTGCTCATACGGTTTTTGAAGAATATTGGTCAGAATATTCAGACGACCCCGGTGAGCCATACCGATTACTACTTCTTCAACACCTAATTCAGCACCGCGGTTGATAGCTATATCTAAAGCCGGAATAGTTGATTCTCCACCTTCCAAAGAGAAGCGTTTTTTACCCAAGAATTTGGTATGTAAGAAGTTCTCGAAATTAACGGCTTCGTTCAGTTTCTCAAAAATGCGTAATTTTTGTTCACGAGTTGGGTCAAAATTCAGGTATTCCTGTTCGATTTTTTTTCGTAACCAGCTTTTGGCGTGGCGGTCTCTGATGTATAAATATTCAAAACCTATTTTGCCCAGATATACCTTTGTTAAAGCTTCACATATCTTACGTAAGGTAGCGGCTTCACCGAAAAGCTCAACCCCTGCCTCAAAAACTGTATCTAAATCTGCATCCGAAAGGTTAAAGTCGCTTAGCTCTAGCATAGGCTTGCGATCTTTTCTTGGTCCAATCGGATTGGTTTTTGAAAGTAAGTGTCCACGAGAACGATACCCTCTGATCAAGTGAACCACTTCCATTTCTTTGCGGGTATGCTCTGCACTTGCAGAAGCACCCGTAGGAAGTTTAGCCGAAGTAACAGGTGAAGCTGTGGCTCCGTTAGTGCCATTTGTATGTCCGTTGTTATAAGTCTGGCTAAATTCAAAACCTCTGAAGAAATTCTGCCAGCTTTCATCAACTGACGCCGGGTCTTGTTTGTATTGTTGGTAAATAGCATCCAATGCGGCTACGTCTGCATTGGCGATGTACGAGAATTGGTCCATTGAAAATTTTAAAAATTATTGATGCTCGTTTCGGGGAACGATATATTTTGTCGTAAAACCTTGAAAACCTGCTCCTACTCTTAAA
>CBIHRH010000165.1:0-8916 GCA_966212365.1 uncultured Emticicia sp.
TGTAGCCTTTTTTAGTACCGGTATTTTCATGCTTTTTATTGATATTCAGGCATGGCAACCAATTGCAGGCCTGATTTTGGGTGGAGTTCTTGCAGCACCACTTGGGGCATTCTTAGTAAAATTATTTCCCCCTAAAACAATCATGCTTATTGTCGGAACTTTGGTTGTGGGTTTGAGCATTTACAATATCATCAAGGTTTGGTTTTAATTCTTAGTACGATGGTCGATATAGATACATTAGAAAAACTTTCATTAGACGAAGGTCTCAACTTTATAGTCAATCAATTCCAGGGCAAAGTGGTATTCTCTACCTCTTTCGGACAAGAAGACCAGGTCATTACTCACGCCATTTTCAAAAATAGTACTACAGATGGGCCATTGCCAATAAAAGTATTCACTTTAGATACCGGAAGACTTTTTCAGGATACTTATGAATTGATGGATAGAACTAGGGCTCGTTATAAGCAGCCTATTGAAACTTATTTCCCGAACACAGAAAGAGTACAGAAACTGGTAACTGAAAAAGGGTTTAATAGCTTTTACGAGTCTGTTGAAAATAGAAAGGAGTGCTGTGCTATCAGAAAAATTGAGCCATTGAAAAGAGCTTTGGCAGGTGCGGAAGTTTGGATAACTGGCTTAAGAGCAGAACAATCTGATAACCGCAATGATATGAAAATATGGGAATGGGATGGTGGAAACAATGTCTGGAAGTATAATCCTCTCATTCATTGGACTTACGAACAAGTACTTGAATACATTGCTGCCAATAGAGTACCAGACAATCCATTACATAAAAAAGGATTTATCAGCATCGGTTGTTTGCCATGTACACGGGCTATCGAACCCGGTGAACACCCAAGAGCTGGCCGCTGGTGGTGGGAAGAATCAAAAAAAGAATGTGGTTTGCACCAAGTTTCGTAAATTGCGCCTCGTTAGTAAATATAATAAATATGAGTAATTTTTTAAACAATTCTGAAATCGTTAATTCATCTTCAGATGTCAACGGGATTTTTCCGCGTGAATTGGAAGACGAAGCGATTTATATCTTACGTGAAGTTGCCTCTCAGTTCGAAAAGCCTGCCATCCTTTTCTCAGGCGGTAAAGATTCTATTACTGTGGTGAGATTGGCCGAAAAAGCATTTTATCCGGGTAAAATTCCTTTCAAATTGCTTCATGTAGATACTGGTCATAATTTCCCTGAAACTATAGAATACCGCGACTGGCTGGTAAACAAATTAGGTTTAGAGCTTCATGTGCGTTATGTAGAAGATTCAATCAAACAAGGTAAAGTAAAAGAAGAAACAGGCAAATATGCCAGCCGTAATGCGGCTCAAACAGTTACTTTATTGGATGCCATTGAAGAATTCAAATTTGATGCATGTATTGGTGGTGCCAGACGTGATGAAGAAAAGGCGCGTGCCAAAGAAAGAATTTTCTCTGTAAGAGATGATTTTGGCCAGTGGGATGCAAAAAAACAAAGACCAGAATTGTTTGATATGTTGAACGGAAAGATTGAACTGGGTGAAAATGTGAGAGTTTTCCCTATCTCAAACTGGACTGAACTAGATGTCTGGAATTACATCAAAGAGGAAAAACTTCGTATTCCGAGTATCTATTTCACACACGACCGCATGGTATTTGACCGTGACGGATTAATCTGGGCTGATTCAGAATTTATCAATAAATCAGAGGACGAAATCCCTTATTCTACCAAAGTACGCTTCCGTACTGTGGGTGATATGACCTGCACAGCGGCAGTAGCATCAGAAGCAGATAATCTGGACGATGTAATTTCTGAAATCTTATCTGCAAAAATATCTGAAAGAGGTGCAAGAATTGATGATAAACGTTCAGAAGCTGCGATGGAAAAACGCAAGCAAGCGGGGTATTTTTAATTAGTGAATGGCAGATTAATTGTGAATTAGTGAATAGCGAATTAGCGAATAGTTTTTGAAAATATTACAATGGATATACTTAGAATAGCAACAGCAGGCTCGGTAGATGATGGTAAAAGTACCCTTATCGGGCGTTTGCTTTATGAAACGAATTCTATTACTGGCGATAAAATTGAAGCGCTCGAAGCAGCTTCAAAACGTAAAGGTCTTAATTTCTTAGATTTATCTCTTTTAACAGATGGCTTAATTGCCGAACGTGAACAGGGTATTACGATAGATGTGGCTCACATCTATTTTAGTACGCCAAAGCGCAAATACATCATCGCAGACACACCCGGGCATTTTGAGTACACACGAAACATGGTTACGGGGGCTTCAAACACCTCCGTTTCTATTATTTTGATTGATGCTCGCAATGGGGTTGTTGAGCAAACCAAACGGCATTTCTATATCTCTTCTATGCTACGCGTGAAGAATATTATTGTAGCTGTTAATAAGATGGATTTGGTGAACTATAGTGAAGAGCGTTTCAACGAAATTAAAAACGATTTCACTAAACTGGTTGAACAAGTAAGCTTCCCGGGACAAAAGGTTGAATTTATTCCGATTTCTTCATTATATGGAGAAAACCTGGTTAAGAAATCAGAAGAAACACCATGGTATGAGGGGAATTCGTTACTTGAAACTTTAGAAGACCTTGATAATCAGGTGAATCCGATTTCACATTTACCTGCCCGTTTCCCTGTTCAGGTGGTTGTTAGACCCAAAACTGAGGAATTCCATGATTATCGTGGATACGCTGGTAAAATTGCAAGTGGTAGTTTTGTAGTGGGTGACTTAGTGGAAGCCTTACCAAGCGGACAAATAAGTAAGATACAAACTATTGAAAAATTCGGTAAAAATCTTGAAATTGCCCACGCTCGCGAATCAGTTGTAATTACCCTTGAAAACGATATTGACGTTAGTAGAGGAAATATGATTGTAAAGGTTGGTCAACAACCAGAGGCAAAAAAAGAACTGGAGGCTAAAGTGTGCTGGCTGGATAGTCATGCTTTAAAGGTAGGGAAAACCTATTTATTGCAGCATGGCATCAATCGTGTAAAAGCCAAAGTTATCAGTATCAATTCAATGATTGATATTAAGAATATGACTCTAGATACTGAACCTTCGCACGAAGGGGGAATAAAATTAAACGAAATCGGTTGGATTTCAATTAAAACTGCCAGCCCAATTTATGCAGATAAATATAATGAAAACCCGACTAACGGTGCGTTTATTTTGATTGACGAAATGTCAAACAGCACTGTAGGGGTAGGATTTGTAGAATAATTGCAATTACGAAAATATTCATCAACCAAACTTGAGACTTTGAATTAGTTTAGGGTTCGGTAAAAATGGACAGCAAATTTTGCTGTCTTTTTTTTATGAAAATTTTTCTTTTAATTGTGCCAACAAATAATTCAACTTATGACTTACAAATTCCTTATTCCACTTACTTTTTTCATTATTTCATTAAATGCTTGTAATAATAAAGAAGAAGAGCAAACCAATCTTGCCTTAGCACAAAAACATTGCGGAAGCTGCCACCTCTTCCCTACCCCCAATTTATTAGATAAAAATAATTGGGAAAAAGTGCT
Organism: uncultured Emticicia sp.; assembly: GCA_966212365.1. Lineage (GTDB taxonomy): Bacteria > Bacteroidota > Bacteroidia > Cytophagales > Spirosomataceae > Emticicia. Next base: position 3,533 of record CBIHRH010000165.1, read on the forward strand.
CCCTAAAATGGGCCTTTTTATGGGTATAAACAGTGAGATAAAAAAACAAACTAAAATTGATCCGATTGAGCAGAATAATATTCCTACCAAACCCATGGTTTCTGAAGAAGATTGGAGTCGAATCAAAAACTATTATATCGCTAAATCTCCTTACAGTCTAAATTTCCCATTAAGCAGTATTACTACAGGTGAAGGTAAACTATTCAAAGGCATTAGCCGCATGCCTTATTCTCAAAAAATGCCAAATATCACCTGTATAAAAATTGATACAACTAAACACATGGTTTATGCAGCTGATGAAATCAATCAGGAGATTTGGGTATTAGATAAAGGGAGTAATGTTGTCAGACAAATTCCTAATCATGTGGCGATAAGTGATATTCAGGTATTAAAAAATAACAATGTTCTTTTTACTTATATGGGCAATTCAATAGACCCATCACTTAGGCATCATGGGTACATCAAGAACATCGCCCAGGATAAAAATGAAATTTTGTTATCAAATCTCTATAGACCAACTCAAACTTTATCTATTAATTTAGATGAAAACCCTGACGAAGAATTAGTCATTAATGAGTTTGGTGGCTTAAAAGGTTCACTAGCTGTCTGGAAGAAAATAAATGGAGTCTTTGAAAAATATATTATTGAAAATAGCCCGGGAGCGATTAAAACCATCCCGATTGATTTTGATAAAGATGGAAAATTAGATTTAATAACTCTTTTCGGCCAAGGAGATGAGCGAATAGTCTGGTATAAAAATAATGGCAATCTGCGATTCACACCTACTACCCTACTCCGCTTTCCTCCGGTGTATGGCTCTTCAAGTTTCGATTTAGTTGATATGAATAAAGATGGCTTATTGGACATTCTTTATACAGCTGGCGATAACTCAGATTATACTGTAGAGCTAAAACCTTATCATGGAGTATATGTTTTTAGTAATCAGGGTAAAAATACATTTAAGCAAACTTATTTTTACCAAATGAATGGGGCTTATAAAGCTGTAGCCAAAGACTTTGATTTAGATGGCGACCTTGATATAGCTTCCATTGCTTTCTTTGTTGATTATTTTGAGAAAACACCAAAAGACTTTGTCTTTTTTGAAAACAATAAGCAAGGATTTACGCCTAAAGTATTAAATATCAAGACATTTGGCAGATGGTTAGTTATGGATACGGGAGATATAGATGGAGATGGTGACGAAGATATTGTTTTAGGAAATCACCCGATTGGTACTACACCAGGAACTTTATTAAAGGAGTGGATAAAAGCGAAAGGAGTACTATTTTTAATCAATCAAAGTGCAAAAAAGGAATAATATCACGGTAGTTTACTTGTAAAAAAAGCTAATTTTAGATTGATGAGCATTTTCTTAAAATTTACGTATATATGGTATTTCTAAAATAAAAATCAATATCTTTGAGCATGCAACAAAGCTACTCGATTATAAATAGAATTATTATCATGTTTCGATGATAATAAATGTTGTCCCTACCTGACATATTATTTGTTTCTTGAGAACGCTAATGTGTTATCCCAAAAATAAAAAATAATTTTACTCTTTTTACTGGTTGTTGATTTTCCTGTTACTTATTTGAGTGATTCATTCTATTTTTTTGTTTACGGACTAATGAAATATAAAAGGGCAAACTTATTACCCAATATCGGAACTTGGGAGTTGGATCTTAAAACCGGGATTCTAGAATGGGATTTTGTCACTGCAACAAGCCATGAGGTTTCTGAACATTCTTTTCCTAATCTTGAATCAGCAATTAATTTTTATGCAGGGCCAGAACATCGTGAACGAATATTTTCTTTAACTGCACAACTAGTTACAACAGGTAAACCATTTGTAGAGCAATTTCAAATAGTAATAAGTGACGGAAACACCAAATGGGTTGAAAGCAGTGTAGAAGCTGATTTTGAAAATGGTAAATGTGTCTTACTGTATGGAACCTTTCAAGATATAAGTGCGCAGAAAAGCTTATTAGAAATTCTTCAATTAAATGAAGAGAAATTTCAGAAAGCCTTTGAATTTGCTCCCATAGGAATGGCTCTGGTATCACCAGAAGGCCAGTGGATGAAGGTAAATAAACAAATCTGCAAAATAACAGGATACACTGAAGAAGAGCTGGTGACTCTTACTTTTCAGGATTTAACGCATCCTGACGATTTGGATAAAGATCTGGCTCTGGTTGGTCAAATGCTCAATAACGAGATTGACAATTACGAAATGGAAAAGCGTTATTTCCATAAAAAAGGACATATTGTATGGGTACATCTGACTGTTTCCCTGGTCCGAAATAATGAGGGGTTCCCTCTTTACTTTATTTCCCAAATTAATGATATAACTGAACAAAAGAAGGCATCAGAAGAACTTCAACGTGAACGACAAAGACTTTTTCAGACGATTGAAGGAACCAATATCGGAACCTGGGAATGGCATATTCAGGAAAATGTCATTGTCTACAATGAACGCTGGGCAGGTATCGTTGGTTACACTTTGGAAGAATTAAAACCTATCAGTAAAAACACTTGGAATGATTTGGTGCACCCTGATGATGTGGAAATTTCTGAAACTGCTTTAGAAAAATGTATTTCGCATGAGATAGATTTTTATGAATGTGAATATCGAATGAGACATAAAAGTGGTGAATGGATTTGGGTACATGATAAAGGGAAAGTAATCGATTGGTCGATTGATAATAAACCAATTTTGATGTTAGGTACTCATGCTGATATCACAGAAAGAAAAAATAGTGAGCAAGAGTTAAAAAACACCTTAGATCTGGTAAGTGAGCAAAATAAGCGTTTGATTAACTTCACTCATATAACCTCGCATAACTTAAGGTCACATACTGGCAATTTCCAGATGTTGCTTACTTTACTATTAGAAGAGACCGATGAATCTAAGAAGAAAGAACTGACTGAGTTTTTATTGACAATTGCGAATGATTTACAGGAAACCATTCATTACCTGAACGAAGTATTGCAGATACAAACAAATTTAAATCAGCAAGTAAAGAAAATATACCTTTGTAACGAAATAGAAAAAGTTTTAACCAGTATTAAAGGCTCTATTGAAGAAACTTCAGCGGTAATTCATGTAGATGTACCACAAAATCTGATAATTGATTATAGTCCTGAATATATTGAAAGTGTATTGCTGAATCTCCTTACAAATGCCATAAAATACCGTCATCCCGATAGAAATCCTGCCATTCATATCCGAACACAAAAGATTGAGAAATATATTATTCTTGAAATTGAAGATAATGGCATGGGAATTGATTTAAATTTACATAGGCAAAAACTCTTTGGTATGTATAAGACTTTCCATACTAACAAAGATGCCAGAGGACTTGGCCTGTTTATCATTAAAAATCAAGTTGAGGCAATGGGGGGGAAAATTGAAGCAGAAAGTGAAGTTGATAAAGGAACGACCTTTAGGGTTTATATTAAAAACCAGTAACACGATTTTGCTTCGTAGAATTTTCATCATATATCTGAACACTAAAAGCAGTCAGGCTAAATAAACGATTATTAACCCATAAACTTTTGGTTAGAGGGCTTAGGCGATGAGAAAAATAAATAATGCTTGGATTATCGACGACGATAAAATACTTACGTATGTTTTGCAGAGGATAATGGGTTCGGTTGATTCATTTGAAAATATTGAAATCTTTCAGAACGGTAAGGAAGCAATCAACCATTTATCTGCACTAAAAAAAGACCCGGATTCACTGCCTGATCTTATACTTTTAGATATAAATATGCCTGTAATGGATGGATGGCAGTTTTTAGATGAATTTGAAAAAATCCACCTCGACAAGAAAATCAACCTTTATATTGTAAGTTCTTCAATTGATATACAAGATCATAACAAAGCTAAAAAGTATAAAACAGTGTCTGATTTTCTGATAAAGCCTATCGGGAAAAAACAAATTGAACAAATGATTGCCCATTATCAACAATAATATTACTCTCTACCTAAGGGTAAAGAGTAATATTAAATCTTCTCTATTTTAGTTAAGCCTATTTAGCCTTAGGCAATACAATATAATCTTCCATTACATTTTCTTCTTCTACAACCTGTTCTTCCGGCTCTGTTTCAATGTAGAATGATTTTGCTCTTTTAAACCAACCTTTATTCTTCTTGGCATCCTTACGTGTTCTGTAATATCTCAGTCGATAATCGACATAAGGGTTAACAATATCCTCGGGCTTATCAAAAGAATTGGCCAATTCAACATCGGATAATGATAAGACTCCATTTTCTTGCGCCCCGATAATTTTTTCGAAGGCCTTGATATTCTTTTTCTTCTCTCCTTCACCTGCGTTTATCAGATGGTCGATAAAAACCTCGGCAACTGTCTGGTCTTTAAATTGATTACCAAAATAACGATTCCAGTAATAATGGCGATGAATGTAAAGTGCTTCTTCTTTGGTAAACATTCTATCGCCCCAGATAGGCTTATGAATACCATAACCTTCACCTTCAAAGCGAAGTAACTTTGGGGCATACTTATTAAAAGAAGCTCCGTTGTTAATAAAAATCACGCAGACAAAAGACAGGCAAGTAATTGCCAGTAAAGTAAAAATTACTTTTTTGGGATTCATGGGTATGTTTAAAATTAATTCAACTAAATAGCTATTATATAGCTGTAAGCAAAAATTATACCGTTTAATCAGAAAATGATACTTAGATGGGTAGAATGTATAGCAATAGAGAGATATTTTGATAATTAAACTTCAATTATTTCTAACCTAACCAATTAAAAACGAGAATGACTGTGCAAAATTGCAATTACAGCAAAATATCTGTCAATAAAAATCCCCTCAAAAATCATACTAATTTTGAGGGGACTCTTTAAAAAGTGAATAAATAATTAATGTTTGATGTTAGTCGACCTTTACGGCTAGTTCTTCTGTTGGTTCTTCCAGATCCTCATCCGGGGATCTACCAATTAAAATATCCGGTAAAACCAGGAAATCTGCCAGCATATTGTTCTCTTCATCAAATATGCTAAAGGTTCTTGCTCTAATCATCCAGCCTGGGTACTTTTTTGCATTTTTTCTTGACCCATAGAAATGTAAGCGATAGTTAACATACGGATTAACAACATACTCACATTGCACGAATGAATTAGCGACTTGCACATCTTCTTTTGATAGCTGACCATCTTGTGGAACACCGATGATTGCTTCAAAAGCCCGAATGTTTACACTGTTTCTGCCTTCTCCAGCATTGATAATATGGTCAATAAGGGCTTCAGCTACTTCCTGGCTTTTGAACAAATTGCCGTGGTATTTATTCCAATAGTACTTTCTATGGATTTTAAATGCCTCGGCCTTTGTGAAGTTTTTTTTGCCCCATATTTCCT
>CBIHRH010000166.1:0-8858 GCA_966212365.1 uncultured Emticicia sp.
GGATAATCGCTATTTTTCCTGATTTCCCTTTGGTATTGATGGCTTCCTGCGAGAATAAGAAACTGAGATTGGCCGCCTTTTTCACTCCTCCATGACATGGAGCACAATGCTTGTTCAGAATTGGTTTGATTTCGGTATTGAAATCGACCTCATTTGAAAAAGGATTGAAACTGAATGCCATAATAGCCGCAATGGCTATTACAATCAGGGAGAATATGAAAATTCTGGAGTATTTCATAAATGTAATTAATACATGCTTAGCACGAAAATTCTCTGCTCAATCGGGCCTTCGACTCCGCTCAGACACTGATTCGATAGTCATCAGGTGAATGAATTAAGAGTTAATGAGCCATTTATTAGCGCCAGGCCCGGTGCCTGAGCGGAGTCGAAGGCCGCAGTCAGGCCATTGCTCCCCCTTACTCCTTCGTAACAATCTCATCCAGATTCAGCATGGCATTCGCCGTAACAGCCATGGCTGCCATTTTAGGCGCAACATCAGAGCGACCAAAGAATTTATAAGCTTCTATCGGATGTTTGGTGTATTCCTGCTCGGTTTGGCGGTAAAGACTGGTAAGCACCTGTAGCTTTTTGCTATCAATATTCCGCATCATAATCAGGTTGAATCCAGCTTGTATCTGTTCTTCGGGGGTCTTGCCCTTCACCAACATATTTTTAGCCAATTGCTGTGCTGCTTCCACGTAAGTTGGGTCATTAAGTGTTACTAAAGCCTGCAATGGGGTATTGGTACGCAAACGTCTTAGCTGACAAAACTCACGGCTTGGAGCATCGAAAGACATCATCGACGGATAAGGGGCTGTGCGTTTCCAGAAGGTATAAATGGCGCGGCGATATTTGTCTTCACCTTGAGAAAGTTTCCAGCTTTCACCGTTCCATGGCGACTGCCACATGCCCTCCGGTTGGTAAGGCATCACACTTTTGCCATACATTTTCTTAGATAACAGTCCGCTCACCAGTAAGGCCTGATCTCTTACCTGTTCTGCTGATAAGCGGATGCGTGGGCCACGGGCCAGGAAACGGTTATAAGGGTCTTTCTCCAATAATTCTTTATTAACATCAGAGGTTTGCTGATAAGTACCTGACATCACAATCATTCTGAGCAATTTCTTTACACTCCAATGCATATCATTCTGAAAGGTAACGGCCAGATAATCGAGTAATTCGGGGTTAGTGGCACTGAAACCCTGAGTACCGAAATCTTCCACAGTTTCAACAATACCTGTTCCGAATAGCTGCTCCCAGAAACGATTAACTGCTACACGCGCTGTCAGCGGATTGTTACCATCTACCAACCATTTGGCTAAGCCTAATCGGTTACGTGGATAGTCTTGTGGCATTTTCGATAAGTACTTAGGTACATCAGCTTTTACTTCTTTGCCATGCACCAACCAGTTACCACGCTCAAAAATATGCTGTTCACGTGCTAAATCACCCTCACCCTCACTCATAATTGGTGTAAAATCGGCTTTGGCGTTAAGTATCTCCTTGTATTTTAGTTCGACCGGCTCATAGTCTTTCCCCTCTCCGAAAGTCTTCTGGAAAGATAACCACTTAATCTGCAACCAGTCTTTTGGCTTTTTGGGGTTGGTAAAAGTAAAATACAAGTCATGCGTACCGGCTAATTTGGGCAACGGGTAAAACATAACCGTATCACGCGCTGCTGAAATCGGGATGGTAAGGATGATATCGCCATCCAGTTTTCCGTCTCTGATGTGCAGTACGCCCTTTTCAGTACCTGTATTGAAATTCATTACCAGGCAGTTTTTATCCGTTAGGGTTACACCCTTCAATCGGCCATAGCCGGTGTGTTGCAAACCTAAATATTTGGCATCAAGTAAAGAAGAAGTGCCATTAGAAAGTGGTTCCACATCATGCGAATTGAATTTAGGTTCCAAAATCCTGACAAATTTCTCGAACTCTTTTTCGTTTCTGCCTTTGGCTAAAATCCAGTTTTTCAGTTCCTGTATTTTGGTTGAATCTTCCGGTTTATAGAATCTCAGGTATGGGGTATCGCTCACCACATCTTCATCACGAGCATTGTTAAAAAATGCCATGAGTTTATAGTATTCCTCATGTCTGAAAGGGTCGTAGGGATGCGTATGGCATTGCACACAACTCATGGTAGTGCCTTGCCAAACATCAAAAGTGGTATTGACACGGTCGAGTGTGGCCGCTACTCTGAATTCTTCGTCTACGGTTCCTCCCTCGTCATTATTCATCGTATTGCGGTGGAAACCTGTGGCTATCAATTGCTCATTGGTAGGGTTGGGGAGTAAATCTCCGGCCAGCTGCTCTATGGTAAATGTATCAAAAGGCTTATCTTCATTAAAGGCTTTAATCACATAATCTCGGTAGCGCCAGATATTCCGGTATACATCTCTTTCGTAGCCTTTGGTATCGGCATAGCGAGCCAGATCTAACCACATAGCCGCCCAACGTTCGCCATAGGCAGAGGATGCCAATAGCTGGTCGACTACTTTCTCATAAGCATTTTCAGAATTATCTTTCAGAAAGGCTTGTAACTGATCTTCTGTGGGTGGTAACCCTGTCAGATCTAAATAGACACGGCGGAGTAACGTTCCTTTATCGGCAGGTTTTGAGTGTTCCAGTCCCTCTTCTTTTAGTTTATGCAGTACAAAATTATCAATATCGTTTTTAGCAAAACGGGTTTCTTCATCTTCTATCAAACCTAAACGGGCAAAGAATCCACCAACTGAGGGTAAATCAGGTTTTTCGGGTTTCTGGTAGGCCCAGTGATCGCCCCAGGGAGCACCTGCATCAATCCATTTTTTGAGTATCGCAATTTCCTCTTTGTTGAGCGGGTCTTTGCCTTTGGGCATTCGCTCTTCTGCATCTTTGGTAATCAGTCGCTTATAGAATTCCGAATGGTCAGCGTCGCCTGGCACAATCGCTATCTTACCTGATTTCCCTTTGGTATTGATGGCTTCCTGTGAAAACAGGAAACTTAGCTCTGCCGCTTTTTTCACTCCCCCATGGCAAGACACGCAATGCTTGTTCAGAATCGGCTTGATTTCAGTATTAAAATCGACCTGGCTTGAAAAAGGATTGAAACTGAATGCCATGATAGCCCCAAGGGCCACCACTATCAGCGAGAACAGAAAAAGCTTTGAATATTTCATAACTTGTCTATACAACAATAAATCTTTACAAATTTAAAAACTGTTTGCGGTATTCGCATTGAATTCTTCCAAGATTTTTAATTAAATTCCTTAGAATGATGTCGGAACGGCGGTCGAATGACAACTGAGTGACAGCGACTGAAGTCGCCGCCTAAGACAACAACGGAATAATTTATATGTAAGCCGGACTTAAGTCCGGCGATGAATGAAAAAAAGACCTTTGTTAATTTAGGCGGTGACTTCAGTCGCTGTCACTACGTATTGCATTCAACCAGTTTATGTAATTCCCTTTAATAAACTTATTTATACAAAAATCACCGCAGATTTAAAAGATTCCAAAAATCATCACTAAATTTAACCATTCGACACCGCTTTTTACTTGTATTGCATGATAATGTTTGTACAATCTTTGCAATACCCCAACATTTGAGTCGAAATTAATCATCCGGTTAAAATCAAAAGTCCATTAATATTTTATTTACGCTAAAAAACTATAGCATTCAGAATAAAAAATGAGCGATATTTTCAAAACTTTAAAGGGTCTCTTTGTTGTACAAACCCCAACTGAGGAAGAGACCACTGAAAACAATACCACAGGCAAATCTGAAACCCCAGCCAACAATACGTCAAGTTCTACCGCTCCTGCCGGAAAAGCATCAGAGAAATTTTATGATATTCTATTAGCCTCAATGGAGGCCAATAATCAGGAGGGATTTGATTATCTGGAGTACAAAAAATCTCTGCAAACACTGTCCAAAATGCCGATGGACGAACAAACCCGTTATTTTTCGGCTTTTGCTGCGGCACAGGCTATGGGTGTAACTTCGCAAAAATTAACAGATTCGGCTAATTTTTATTTGAAAGTATTGGCATCAGAAGACGCCAAGTTTCAGGAGTCGGTAAATGCACAACGTCAGAAGCAGATTGGTAATAAAGAAAAAGCCATTGCTGATATGGATGCTACTATCAAGGCCAAAGCCGAGCAGATAACCAAGCTGACGCAGGAAATACAAGCACATCAGACAGATATGGAAAAAATGAAAGCAGAGATTTCGGATGCCGTTATAAAAATTGAAACAACTCTGAGTGATTTTCATGCTACTTTCGATGAACTGACTGCCCAAATCAGCAAGGACGTTGAAAACATGGGCAAATATTTAAAATAAACAAAACCCTGATTCTGTCAGGAGGAAGCCCCATCCCTCCGATAGAATTGATAACATACATTATAAATTTTAGCAGACTTCTCTGGGGCAGAGGGTTACCGAATAAAACATGGAAATGCAAGAAATGAAACCCAAATCATTTTGGGAACGCCCGGAAGGCAAGACAGGTACTCTTTTAGGCGCTGGTTTACTATTAGGTGGCGGTGTGCTTTTGTATAAAGCCTTGCCGTACCTGATTACACTGGCATCAAACACGCTGTATCTGGCGGGTTTGCTAATCGTATTGGCGGCTGTAATCTACATGATACTCGACCCTAAAATGAGAAATCTTATTTTCTACATTTACAAAAGTATTATGCGTTGGATAACCGGTCTTTTTGTACAACTAGACCCTATCGGTATCCTTAAAACCTATATCGATGAGTTGCATAATAACCTGGGCAAAATGAATCAGCAGATTTCGACGCTGAAAGGTCAGATGTATAACCTGAAAAATATCATTGAAGGCAATAAGAAACAAATTCAGAACGACCTGAATCTGGCCAGCAAGGCAAAAGAAACGGATAAGCAAGCCATGATGGTATTGAAAGCCCGTAAAGCCGGACGTTTACAGGAGTCAAACATCAAGCTGGAGGATTTATACAAAAAGATGGAGATTCTCTATCGTGTTTTGGGCAAAATGTATGAGAATTCTGAAATTATGCTCGAAGACATCAAAGACCAGGTAGTTGTAAAAGAACAGGAGCGTAAAGCCATCCGTGCCAGTCACTCAGCCATGCGTTCGGCCATGAATATTCTGAATGGTAATAAAGACCAACGCCAGATGTTTGATATGGCCATGGAATCAATTGCTGATGATGTAAGTCAGAAAGTAGGTGAAATGGAGCGTTTCATGGAAATGTCGTCGAACTTTATGGATTCTATCGACTTGCAAAATGGTGTATTTGAAGAAGAAGGCCTGAAAATGTTGGAGAAATGGGAAGATGAGGGTGTATCTCTTCTGTTGGGCAGCGATAAGAAAGCCCTTATTGCAGGCAAAGATGTATCAACACATAAGCCATCGGGCAATCAATACGATAAGCTTTTTGAATAAACCTCACCCCAACCCCTCTCCTGCAGAGAGGGGCTTAAAAAGTCTCCCTCTCTGCAGGAGAGGGAGATTTAGAGGGTGAGGCGGCCGCCGCGCGGAAAAACTCTTTAATCCCCTTTATTCATAATCATTCACCAAGTTTAAACCATTCTATTAGACACAATCTTAGTAGATTTAACACTTAACACAATGAAAACAACACTCACACCATTTGCCAGATTTATGATTACGCTTGTTATTCTTGCGGGTCTGTTTTTTGGAGGCAAATATATTCTGGATAATACCGCCTGGGGTAAATCTTTTATGAACAAAAGCGAAGAGACCACCACAGAAGAGTCAACTAAAGCACCGGAAGAAGGCCCAGCTGCTGAAAACTCATCAAGTTCATCAACATCGGGTAGCGATAATGAGGCAACTGCTATGGGTTCATCTTCTTTCAGTTATGTAGCGCCTGAGCCTGTTAATGGCAAATTGAAAGGGGTTGTAGAATTGGGTGCCAGTGGTTTCAACTCATTTATTGTGAGGATAGACAAAGACAAAAACTGGAAACTGGAAAAATCGGAGTTCGGTAATAGTCTGGTAACTGAAAACATGGCTACTGATGAAGACATCAGAACTGGTTTGAAAAAATATATCGGCAGTATGCTGGATTTCGGCGTGAGCGGTCGTGATATTCACTTTGTAGTGAGTTCGGGTGCTGTGAAAGCTGATGTTACGCAAAAAATTGTGAAGAACTTAAAGGCACTTAATTATTTTGTAAATACCGTAACTCCTGAACAAGAGGGTGCATTGGCTTTGAAATGTGTACTACCAAAAGACTTTGAAGATGAAGCTTTTGTAACTGATATTGGTTCGGGTAATACTAAAATCTCGTGGTCGAACAATGGAAGTGTTTCTGCTTTAGAAACTTACGGAGCGAAATATTTCCAGAATGGCGAGGATGATGGCAAAGTATATGACGACGTAAAAGCGAAAGCTAGCACTATACCAACCATGAAACGCAAAACTTGTTTTATTATTGGTGGAGTGCCTTTCTCGATGGCGAAGAAAGTAAGAAACGGGAAAGAACGCTATACGGTTTTGAAAGCCCCAGCTGACTATAAAGACCTGAAAGATGCCAAAGACAAATCGGGTGTAAATATCTACAAAGCCATTAAAGACGCTACCGGTACAACCCAATTCGTTTTCGACTGGGATGCGAACTTTACAATTGGCTTTTTGTTGGGGCTGCCTAGTTAATTGTGAATGGCGAATCGCGAATTAGCGAATAAAATATTTAATGATTAATTAATCGAGAATGGTGAATTAGTGAATAGGATGTGAGTGATTATGAGACACCATTAGATTTTCCCCAATTTATAGATCAGTAGAGACAGGGCAATGTGCCTTGTCTCTACTAGTTTAGGCGCTTTTATAAATCTTGTTTTGTTCAATCTAATCATAAACTACATTCGCCTAATCCACCTTCAAACTCTTAACAGGATTCAACAGTGCGACTTTGATACTATGCATGCTTACTGTTAATAGTGCTACCAACAAAGATAAAGTGCCGGCAAGCAGGAAAATCCACCATTGTACTTCGATTTTGTATTCAAAATTCTGTAACCACTGGTGGCCTATATACCACCCTGCAGGTACTGAAATAAATATAGCGATTAATACCAGCCTGAGAAATCTGGTTGATAGTAAAGCAACAATGCTTGCAACAGACGCTCCTAACACTTTGCGGATACCTATTTCTTTGGTGCGGCGGTGGGCCGTGAATTTGGCAATACCAAATAGACCCAGACAACAGATAAAAAAGGAAATGACAGTGGCATAACTGACAATTTTCTGCCAGCGTTCTTCCTGATAGTACTGTTTATGATTCATATCTTCTAAAAAACTATACTGATACACAGCTCCCGGCATTACCTTTTTAAAGATTTTCTCCCACCCTTCTAAAGCAAGTTTCTGATTTTTATGATTAAGTTTTACCCAGATGCCTCCTGCGAATGGTTCGTACATAAACATAATCATGGGTTGAATCCGTTCTTTTAAAGACCCTGAATGGAAATCCTTAATTACCCCTATTATTTCCATCTTACCTTTCTCATAATAGGGAGCAATTTCTACCTGGGTTCCCAGCGGATTTTTAAGTTTATATGCTTTCACAAATGCCTCATTCACAATCAGTCCTCGTTGTTTATCGCCAGAGAAATCAGTAGAGAAATTTCTGCCGAGTTTCAGTTTGATGCCCAGCGTCGGAATATGAGTATAGTCTCCAAGTCTGTACATCGTTTTAATGGCACGATTACCCACTTTTGTATCATAAGTACCCGATTCGGCGCCGAATGATATATTTTCAATGAATGGAACGCTTAAAACCTCACTTCTTAGTTGTGCACTGATTTTAGGTAAATCTCTGTTCCCCGGAATATTTGACCTTATCACCCGTGCAGGTACATAACCCAGATCTTTGTTCCGGATAAAATTCATCTGATTATAGAATATAATAGTGGCAATTATCATGATGATGGAAAGCGAAAACTGAAAGACAATCAAGCTATTGCCAAAAAGGCCATTACTCAGCAATTTTGGTTTTTTATAGAGTGCATCCACAGGTCTGAAAGAAGACATGACCACAGAAGGATATAAGGCTGCCATAAGAATATTAATCAGCAACAATGCTCCAAAACCTAATGCTGATTGAAGACTTAATACTTCACGGAATTGGATAGATTTCCCTGACAAAGAATTAAATACGGGCAGACAGATACAAACAACAGCAATGGCCAATAGGAATGCCATCAGACAAATCATTGCAGATTCGCTTAAGAACTGAAAGATGAGTTGCCTCTGCGTACTACCTATGGCTTTGCGGAGACCTACCTCTTTAAAGCGCGAAAATGAATTGGCTAAACTGATATTAATAAAATTGATACTCGCCATAATCAGTATGAAAGCAGCAATGCCTATAAACATATAACTATAAACAGGTGAGCTTGTATTCACAACCCCAGATTCACCATTGAGTTGTAAGGGATTTAAATGTATATCCTTTATTGATTGCAGACTATAAATAATATCGGGGTTGAATTTGTTTTTAAGACTCTCGGCCAATTGGTCTTTCGCGTGAGCCTGGTAAATTTTATTCATTTTATTGATGACATTGGCTGTATTGGCTTTGGGGTTGAGCACCATAAATGTTCCAAGATAGCTATTCAGCCAATTGTCATCATTAAATGCGAGTTGCATGAATTCGAATGGGAAAAGTACTTCAAATTGAATAGATGAGTTTTTGGGAGGGTCTTTTACAACGCCGGAAATGATTAGGGGTTTGCCCAATGCCTGCGCTGACGGGTCGGCGTCAAGCTCCAGTAATTTTCCTATCACATCAATGCTATTAAAAAAACGTAAGGCTGTTTTCTCTGTAATAACTACCGAATTTATAGTAGAAAGGCT
>CBIHRH010000167.1:0-8854 GCA_966212365.1 uncultured Emticicia sp.
CATAGACATAGTTAAACCAGTCTGTCAGATTCAAGTCATGGTCTTTTATCCTTTTTAAACGACCCAGATTGTCAAAATCAAATGACAAATTAATCGCCGAAGGAGCGGTAAGCATTTTAAGCCCTTTAAGCAACTCATGGGTATAAGTCTGTACATCTTCCGAGATGTTCCGTACCTGTTGCCCAAAGTTATTGATATCGTTATCAGTCGTTAGTAAGTGCGGATTGGCATTAATGCTGGTCAGTGAGGAATAAGGCACACCCACCGCTTTAATAATAGGCAGTTTACTGTCGTAGCCCCATACATAACTTTCAGGGATGCCGTTTTTTAAAGTTCTTTGCCGAATATTGCCATAGCTGTCATAATTATCATAACTGACATCCAATTGATAATGGCTATCCTTTTGAAAATTACCACCTGTAATCGTGCTGTTTGTCCAGGTGCTTTCTCCTGTGGGGGAAACAAAAGAATGAGTTTCTTTTAGCAGTGTTGAAGTCGGATAATAGGTGTTTACCGTAGCACTCTGCAATTTTTCCACGCCATTTTCTTTGACAATATTCTGGTTTTCAATTAGTTGCGTTACCACATTTTTGTCCTGCATATCTTTAATGGCTGTAGCACTGGCATCTAATCCACCACCGGATGTGGTATAATCCAGGGGATATTTATAGCGGCTAATCTCGATTTGATTAGATACACTACGTATGGTTTGCGTTTCTTTGATTTGAAAGTGGTCTGGGCTATACTGATAACTTTGTTTGGTATGAATGCCATTCGTACCATCGTCCTGATAGCTATATTCGTTGGTTTCGGCTAATGGCGCCCAGGATTGCTTGTAATTATACTGACCACTTTGCACCTCATGAGAGAAAAAAGGCGCATTTTCTTCATATTTCATAATTTTCAAGCCTATCACGCTTGAAAATTCCTCAAAATTGTATGTGTTGATAGTATACTTTACAGGGTCGTAACTACTACCATTATAACGGAATACCTTGTTTTCTTTGAGTTGTCCCCGGGCATTATCCTGACTGGTAACAGGTGCAAAAGGAAAGGTTTCTGGGTTACCCCCATCAGGATAATCTCTATAAGAACTGAATTTATGCCATGTTTTACCATTCTGAGCCGTGCCATCCTCATAAAATTCCGTTACTTCTTCATAACCCACATGAGAACCTTGGGTCGTTCCTAAATAGGCCTGACTACTGGAAGAAGCGACTAAAAACTGGCAACCAATGGATTGTCCTCCACCGTCTGATTTGTATTCCGTGAAATTATAATAATATCCGGGTTTATTCACCAGAATACCACTTGAACGAGCCGGATTATCACTCATGCGATATTCATATCTTCTGATCTGATTGGGGCTTGTGCCATCTGTATGGGTTATTTTTTGAATGCGCAGTCCTCCTGTAGTGGCTACTGGATTTAGTCCCTGTGACGTTTTCACATAGCCATAGTCGTGTGCTTCATACGTAAATGTCGTGCTTCCGCCAGTTGGATAGGTAATTTTGGTAAGAATGCCGTATTTACTCTTTTCCGCATCCGGTTCTCTGTCCGCCCAGGTAAATGTCCGGCTCAACGGAATTGGCGGAATCATGGTTGTAGAACTATTATTGTTGTAGTAACCCCAATGATCTTGTGCATTGGAATTTCTTGGAGGTAAATCATCAAAATGGTAATAGTCCATTTTGAACTGAATGGGTGGAATACCTATATCTGTTATATCGTTTACTTCTTTTAAGACATACCGATCTACCGGAAAACCTACAGGAACAGCATTATAGGCATAGACAAAACCAACCTTTTTTATCAGGGTGTTGGCAAGATTTCTTACTTCCAACTCTTTGAGCCTGTAGAAGTTCGAGCCTGTCCCTATATCGGCTCTTGTTTCATAGGTAAAATTGATTGTACCTAAATCGAAACTGATTTGTTGTAATTGTTTCACAGCCGCCTGATACACAGACGTACAGGGTGTTTGAATGTCGTCAGTACAAACCTGGTGATTGGTTACAAAGTAGCGGTTGGTCTGATTAAGACCCTGGGTATAGGTAGCTGTACCTCTGGAAATATACGTGAATGTGATACTTCTGCCATTCAAAGGTACGATTGATGATAAATACCACGCAGTTTCAGCAGTAAAATTAGGGTTCTTATCAAAGCAATACGTAATAGGTCGGGAAGTCTCTATTTCAGTAAAATTATATTTTGTTCCTTTTTCATCAACGATCTCAAAACCACTGACAGATTTGCTTACTTTTAGTTTCTCATGGTTGAGCAGGTATACAGCCCCGTTTTCATCAAAGACCAGCTTGCCTGAGCGTCCTAAGAAGTTATAGAAATATTCGTCCGGTTCCGTATCGTATTGACCGCCAATGACTTTATTCTCATAGTCATATTTTTGTGGGCTGGTCATCAGGTTCAAACGATACTGATTGAATTTCGTGCGCCCGTCAGTTGTTTGCAGCCCACCGCTTAGCTCATCCGGCGTGCCGTGGATACTTCGGGTAATAACCCCTCCTGCATTGAGTGACCACCCCAAACCAACCAAAGAAGCAATCTCATCGACTTTCACCCCGGAAGCATGATAGGACAAACTGATAGGTACTGAAACAGCCCGGCTGATCTGATACAAAGGAATTTCAATATTGGGAATACCTGTATAAAGACTGACAGGAACATCACCATATTTGCCTAAAGAGGCTGCATCAGGATTGGGTGGAACAATGTTGGTAATAGACTGATGAGTAGCGTTCGGGCTTAAATTGTTAGTAAGCGGAGGATTCCCGGTTGTAGGCGATTTAACCTGTGAAAAAGTCTGAAATGCGCCCAACAGCGATAAAAATAGCGGCATGCCGCCCAGCAATTTTTTCATTAGTAGAGTGGTGGTTTTTTAGACACAATTAAAAGTGCTTAAAGATAAAAAAAATTGAGCATACAAAAAAGGGTTACGGATTTTTCAGATACTTTTTGATACTGTTGAAAATGCAACAATATTATCATTTGATTAATATATGTTTCATTAAACCTTGTCGGGATTAGTCGTCAAAAGTTTTGTTTGGTAAGCAAGATAAAGGGTTTTATTTTTATTACATTTGTTTGTAAGTAGAGATTTAGTATAGTCAAACTATATATTTTATTAACGTTATGCACACAGGAGCAAAAATCAGAGGGATTAGATTATTAAAAAATCTGTCACAGGAAAATATGGCTGAAATGTTGGATATGAGTATTTTGGCCTATGGTAATATTGAGAGGGGGAAGACAAACGTTTCAGAAGAAAGACTTCAACAAATTGCAGAAAAGCTGGGCGTTTCTACGGATGATATTTTGAATTTTGGCGATAAAGTCAATAATTTTTTTGACCAGTGCAATTCACCACAAGTAATTGCCGGGACAAATAATACAAATCATCAAATAAATAATTACGACCAAAGGGAATTAGAATTTCAAATTGAAAAGATGAAGTTAGAAATGGAAAAACTGAAAATAGAAAAAGAAAAGGCTGAATTGGAAGCTAAGTATTGGCGAGAAAAAAGTAATTGATAATGTTAATCTATACCAATACAAAAACTTTGTTACGACTATCTGTTGTTATAACTATAAAGCCTGTGAAGTGATGTAATTAGTAATGAAAGATAGTAAAAGTAAATGATATACCTCGATAATAACGCTACTACAAAGATAGACCCCAAAGTTTTAGAGGCAATGATGCCTTATTTAACTGATAATTTTGCTAATGCTTCTAGTACTCATCAATTTGGGGTAGGAGCTAATGAGGCGGTTAAAAAGGCTCGGCAACAAGTAGCAAATTTAATAAGTGCGAGTCCAAAAGAAATTATATTTACTTCAGGAGCAACAGAATCTATCAATCTTGGTTTAAAAGGCATAGCTTTTACGAATATAAGAAGGGGTAATCATATAATTACTTGTAAGACAGAGCATAAAGCCACTTTAGACACTTGCAAATATTTAGAGAATGTAGGGTTTGAAGTTACATATCTTCCTGTTCAACATGATGGATTAATAGATATTGAAGAACTAAAAGCTAACATTCGCCCAGAAACTTCATTAATCACAATAATGTGGGTGAATAATGAAACAGGAGTTATTCAGTCTATTGATGAAATTAGTAAACTCGCTCATGAGAACGGTGCATTATTTTTGACCGATGCAACACAAGCTGTTGGTAAAATACCAATCAATGTATATGAGCTAGAAATTGATTTACTTACTTTCTCATCTCACAAGTTTTATGGACCTAAAGGTATTGGAGGATTATATATTAAGAATGGAATTAAATTTGAACCACAAATACATGGTGGTGGGCACGAATTTGGCTTTAGAAGCGGAACTAATAATGTACCTTCGATTATAGGCATGGGTATGGCATGTGAAATTGCATTAAATGAGATGGAAAAAAAATCATCAACTATTCAGATAAACAGAGATTATTTAGAGAGCCAAATATTAAATATCAAAGGCACTCTAGTAAATGGAAATGTTGAAAATCGTCTCTATAATGTAACTAATATATCATTTCCAAATACTGATGCTAATGTATTAATCGGCCAATTGAAAAATATTGCCTTATCTAACGGTTCTGCTTGTACGGCAGCAATAGTTGAACCCTCTCATGTGCTTAAAGCAATGGGTTTGACAGATGAACAAGCATTAGGGGCTATCCGTTTTTCTTTAAGTAAATACAATACGAAAGAGGAACTAGATATTACTATAAAAGAAATTAGGAAATTTATAAATACTATTTAAGAGTAAAGCCAAGGACTAACTCTATCCCAAAAAATTTCGATTATTCTTTTTGCTCTCTTTTCTACTAACGCCTGATTCCACAAACCAGTTTGAGATAAGGTTACTATGGAAGAAATATGGTCATGATAATTAGCTTCCATTAATAGTTTGATTGTATCTTTACTAAGGCTAATATTCAATGAATTAGCAATCTCAGAAAGCCTTTTTAATTGTTCAGGATCTTTTTCGCTAAGATGTTTATAATACAAAAATTTTTCTGCCCACCCTCTATTGCCCATAGAAGAATTGATTTTAGTAGGTAAAAGAGTAAGATTTCCGATTGATTGATAAATTTCCGTTTCTAATTCATATAAGCTTTCATCCCAAATTCCTTCTCCATTTTGTGGGGCAATATGTTCTATTGTAGAAAGATCGCTTGAAGTCCATTTTGAGAGGCATAAGTAGTCTGCGCATCCTTTTGCGCCAATTTTCATCAATCCAGCGGTATCATTATCAGCAATAGTATCATGACTACTAATAAATAGTGCAAATCTACATACAGATTCTACCTTATTATATTTCATTTCGACTAATGCTTTTGCCATCCATGAGTCTTTAGTCTCATTCAGTTCAGACCTTAGATATACTTTTAGATCTTCAATATCTATACTATCAAAATGAGTAATTTTGTTCTTAAAAAACGTCCTATATGCATTGTCAAGACCTGTATTACTTCTAGATGAACGCCATAAAGAATAAAATGCTGATATTACTTTTAATGCACTGATAAAATTTTCTGTCGCATTTTCTTTTTTGTCAATCACATCTTTATAAAATTTCCCTAATACGGTAATAGACATTTTATGATTTGATGAACGAAGAAACAATAAAAGCAATGAAGCTAAATCAGATTCTAAGTTATTGGCAATCGTTTGAATTGATTGAGTATTTTTGCCATGATAATCAATCCAAATTTGTTTGTAGAATTCTGCATAGTTACCCAATAATTCAATAAATTTAGATTTCTCATCAAATGCTTCTATTTCATCATTATCTTGCTCAAACTCTTTAAATCGTTCATCTAACCACTTACGCTGATGACTAAAGTGACTTGATAGTTTTGAACCATCAAATGATATTGCAAATGATGTCAGAAAGTCATTAGTTAATTTACTTTTTTGCGCGGCATTTATTGAAGCTGAAAATAACTCTTCTACTTTTTGAAAACTTTTTTGATTTTTGGACTCTTTAAACGCTATACTTCTTTTTTCAGTTGTTTGAACAACTAGTGGCTTAAATGTCTCAATTGCCGTTAATGGAGTACCAGTTGCATTTAGAGATTGAAACATGTCAAAAGCCCAATCATCATTGCTAGGTTGAATAATAGTAAAGCAGCATCTGTCAGTAAGATAATGACAAACAGAAAAAAGTTGTACTAGTTCACAAAGGATATAACTAATCTCTTTCTTAACAAGTGTTTCCCTTTGATTTACTTTCTCTTGAAGATTTAATCTATCAAATAACCAAATGTATTCCTGATTGATATTTTTTAATATATGCCAAGCAGGTATAAAATCTTCATTTTGTGCGACATGAGCAAATCGTACACTTTTTTCAAGCCAGTTATCAATCGAACGAATATTTTGGGTTAGATTTAATCCTAATGTGTTTTTGTTAGGTTTCTCAAAATCTTTTTTAAAATGAATTGAATTAATTACAGAAGCAAGATAATTTGCAACAGGTGACATGTAGTTGCTATTAATATCACCATCTCTTGTCCATCTATCTTTTTGACCTCTTATAATTTTAGGCTTCAGTCTTGGTATTCCTCTTCCTAGATCGAGGCTAAATATTTTTACTAGTCTTTCAAACCATGATTGACAGGCCTCTTCAATTTCATTTTTTAGAGGTTCATTTTGGTGAATTTTCTTTGCTACTAATGCTATGTGTTTATAGAGTAATGTTGCAAAAATCGCTATAGTAGAAAGCCGCTGTTGGCCGTCAATTAATTTGTCAATCTTAACAGGTAAAGCTTGAGTATCTTGTGGCTGTATATTATTCTTATTTACTTCTCCAACAGTAATGATAGTTCCTAAGAATCTAACTTCATTTTCATCTTTTTCCTCTACAAGCCTTTCAATTCCTTTTGAAATATCTTCAAGAAGTTGATCTATATTATCACTATCCCAGCTATATTCTCTTTGATAGAGAGGGATATAAAAACCAAGTCCGGGTTGCTGAAAAAAATCAAAAACACTTCTATTTTCAGTCACAAAAGCTTTTTCTATATTAATCATCTATATAATTAATTATAATCTATAATATCATTATAACATAAATTGTCAGTTTTGAAAAAAGGCTCCCAATTAGAATTGATTGCAAAAAAGAATGGCTTCCAATATCTAAAAGTTGCTCTTTTTATTAAATCCAAATATGCTGGATTTCTAGTTATTTCTGTATGAGTCTGTTTTTTATAAAAGTTTCGAATAATGAAGTCACATGAGAGTATTATATCTAAAGGAGGATGAACGATCCTCGGAGATGGCAGTAATAGTAAATTACCAAAATAATCCCTATTTTTAATGGAATGTTCAATCATATTTTTACCTCCAAAGTTAAGATGATAAATTGGATGGCAATAATCACTATTACCTTTATGCCTGTCTAAATGCCAACTGCAAATACAAGATTGAATTTTACCCATATAATAGTAATCTCCATGTATTTTAATTGAAACTCCCATTGTATCAATTGGGTCAACAATTTGTGTTGGTTTTACCTCAAATTCTGAGAACCTTATACAAAGTTCAATTTGAATATCTTGCTCGCCATCTAATAATTTTTCTATCCCACTTGGTAGAGAATGATTTTCAAAATCAATTTTTTTAAAAATTAGAGGGTTAGACTTTTCTAAAGTATATTCGAGTGTATTATTTCTTCCTTCAATAACACTAAGTTGACCTAAAATGTCAGGATTACTAACCCTTGTCCATTTTTTTAAAAGCATTGATAAGGTACGTAGATCACCTTTAATTTCATTTTTTCTCATTTATTCTAGGTTTAGAGAATTTCATTTTTAACAATTCGATTCTTTCTTTTTCAATAGGATGAACTGTTGTAATATTTTCTTCTAAAACAACTTTAGGGGAGTAGTACTCATCTTCTTGCCAAGGAACAGTTTCATAGTCTGAAGAAGATAAAATACCATCTCCAATAGCTAAAGGACGATTAGTATACTTACAAATAGTCCAAAAGTAATCACTTCGAGTCATTTCAAGTTTATTCGCTGGTTTTACTTGTAAACCAAAACGATTATTTAATAATTCTACTCTTTCAGTTGCACTATAAGAACCTAAAGCTGATTCAAAATTGGTATACCAAAAAGTATCAACTTTGGGCATCCACCATCTTTCCCAAGCATTAGAAAAAACTCCAAAGTATTTGCACTCTGTCAAAATTTCTTTCAAATGAATCCAGTTTTCTTTACTTTCTTTGTCCTCAATTATATCAATACCTAGTCTGGAAGCTAAAAGATATTCATCTATTAGAAAATTAGGTGGATATATAATTTTTTGCAGAATGAATCTTACTATTTCATGTACTGACTTCTCTCTAATACTTGATAAAAAATCCAAAACTCTATAATCAATAATTGAAACGTCTTCAAGCTGAAAAATCTTATTTATATCTTTATTTTTAGATATGTCTTTATAACCTTGCGCTAAAGCGTAAAATATTTCAATAGTTTCTTTAATTTTATCGCTAAAATCATCTTTTTTGAGAACATAATCGAAAAGATCGTGCCCTGTAATATCTTTTGAAAAAATTACATCAAATTTGGCGTCTGCAGAGCATAATATTATAGGAAAATCTTTATTTAATTTTTCTCCTTCTACTATTAGAGCTCTTAGTTGCTGGACTAATGCCTCAACATTATAATCAGCTTTCTGCTCTTCATTATTTTTTTTGTTAAGCTTCCAATCTAATAGCAAACCATCAAATGAATTTTGGTGATTAATAATAAACTCCAATTGTTCATTCCATGTCTTGTGTTGAAAAGCTTCAACTGTTATCTTTTCAGGATGAATATTTAACCCTCTTGCTG
>CBIHRH010000168.1:0-8835 GCA_966212365.1 uncultured Emticicia sp.
GAACTCCTATGAATAATTTTTACCTGATGTTCACTCCAAAGGAATTAGAGCATTTCAGAAATATGCTTGATGATACTTTTGTTATGATTGAAGTCAATAAAGTACTACAATACTAAAAAATCCACACAGCAAAAATTTTATATTTAAGTCGTAAATAACTGTCGTAGTAAGCAATCTTGTCACCGTTTTGCGTGGCAAGATTTTTTTTGACACAAAGCTAAGTATTATCCGGCAAAATAGTATCAGAAACAGCCACTCAATAAATAATATAGAATTAATCTAAATTATATTTCTGATACCTCTAAATTTGGCTACCCTAAACTTGTCAGAGCCCTTCTAACATGCTCCTGATTAAAACACCAACTCTTTAAATCATGAAGCCAAACTTACTATTTATTTTATTTTTCTTTAGCTATCTTTCAAACCAAGCTCAACAACCCCTTGTTGAATGGCAAAAGACTTATGGTGGTAGTTTCTATGATAAGGCAGTATCGGTTGTAGAAACACATGATGGAGGCTACTTTGTTGGTGGGCATTCGCAATCAGATAATTTTGATCTGGAAAATCATTACGGTTTTTTTGATGGCTGGGTAGTCAAACTCAATCATACGGGCGAATTAGAATGGAAAAAATCAATTGGTGGGCGCGGAGAAGATTATATTAATTCAGTAATTGAAACCGATGACCACAAGTATATATGTGTCGGGCATACTAACTCTGTAGATTTTGATATAACCGAAAATTATGGACATATCGACTACTGGTTAATCAAATTCACTGAAGATGGTAATATTGAATGGAAAAAAAGTATTGGAGGCACTAGTAATGACTACGGATTTTCAATATGCAAAGCCGATAATGATAATTATATGATTGCCGGTTACTCCGAATCAAATGATAGTCTTATAAAAGGAAATCATGGATTATTTGATGCCTTACTGATAAAAATTGATGGGGCTGGCAATCTGTTAGAGCAAAAAACTTATGGTGGTTCAAAAAGTGATTATGCCCATTCTATTATTAAAACCCGGGACGATGGATTTGTTTTTGTAGGGTATTCAAGCTCGGAAGATTTACCTGATCTTAATAATAAAGGCGGCTTAGACTTCTGGGTAGTTAAACTTAATAAATATGGAGAATTGCAATGGCAGAATACATTTGGAGGTACATTAGATGAATCAGCTAAGTCAGTAATTCAGTGCTCAGATGGCAGTTTTGTTATAGCCGGAGAAACGTACTCACACGATTATGATGCGAGTGAAAATCATGCAGACTTCGATAATCCTAATAACAGAGATTATCTGGTTATAAAAATAGACAGCCTTGGGCAAAAAATATGGAGCAGATGTTATGGAGGGCTAAAAAATGAATATGCCCGATCGATTCTGCAAATGGTTGATGGTGAATATCTGGTAGTAGGCGAATCCTATTCAGCCAATGGTGAGGGTGATCCTGTAGGGAATCACGGCAGTGCAGACTTCTGGTTGCTTAAACTTAATCCGATTAACGGAGATATGCGCTGGCAAAAAACTTATGGCGGTAGCGGACATGATGAACCAAACTGTATGCTTAATACCTATGATAATGGATATCTGGTGATTGGTAATACTGCCTCTCCTAATAATGGGGATGTATCAGGCTGGCATGGCGATGATGATTTCTGGATATTGAAACTCAAAAACAATGAATGCCAGTCAGAAATGAATCTGACTAAAAATATACCCAGCGGCAACTATGACTACTCTGCTTCCGAAAACATTAACTTCAATGGAAATATATTGAGTGGGACTTCTATTATAAAAATGCAGGCCAATAAAAGCATTACTCTTACCAAAGGCTTTCAGACACAACCAGGTGTTACGTTTTTAGCAGAAATGGGTGGCTGTAATAATAATTAAACAAAAAATAACGGGCTGTTGCCAACCCGTTAAATATCTATTAGCGAGAATTTTCGATGCTATTATTGACGCAAAGAACGTGGAATTGAGATAAATGCGATAGGGTTGCTAGAAGAATCTAAAACTTTTACGCCTTCAATTTCTGCTATAGCTGCAACCTTGATAGATTTACCTAAATCCAAATCTTTGATATCAACGTTTACGTAATCAGGGATATTTTTTGCCGGGCCTTGTAAACGCAGTTTCTGCATTTTCTGAACCAGTTTACCCCCTTTCTTTTGCCCTTCTGACGGACCGTGTAATTTAATCGGAACTGCTACTTTAATAACTTTATCCGGTGTGATTTCGAGGAAATCAGCATGGATGATCTGGTCATTTGTCGGATGGTATTGTGAATCCTGCAAAATACCTGTATAAATTTTACCTTCAATATTGATGGTTACTTCATAAACATCAGGAGTGAAAAGTAAATCACGGAATAAATAAGCCGGAGCATAGAACGATACCTGATCAGTACCACCATACAATACACACGGAACCATTCCCTGCCCACGTAATTCCTGTGAAGCCTGGCGTCCGAGATTCGCTCTGTTATACCCTACAATCTCAGTTTTTTTCATTTTTGTAAAATTTAATTAATGAATTTCTGTACTTAATAATTTCTCATCAAAAACCTAAATTCTGTTGATAATTTATAAATAAAGTGCTAATAGACCCATTATCTCTGATTCTTCCGATTGCCTTGCCAAACAACTCGGCTACTGATAATACCTTAATTTTAGGATTATCGTATTTTAACGGAATAGTATCAGTTACTATTAATTCTTCTAATACAGAATTACTGATGTTTTCGTGAGCTTTACCTGAAAGTACCCCATGTGTACAGAATGCCCTCACTGATTTTGCTCCTTTTGATAGAATCAATTCTGCTGCTTTACAGATAGTTCCACCGGTATCAATCAGGTCATCAACCAGAATGACATCTGAACCTTCTACATCTCCAATTAATTGCATTGAAGCAATTTCGTTCGCTTTTTTACGGTGTTTATCACAAATCACAATATCAGCATCGAAATAAGAGGCGAATTTGCGACAACGAGATACGCCACCAACATCGGGAGAAGCAAATTTCAGGTTCTGAAGATTCTGGGTTTTTAAATAAGGTACAAAAACCGAAGTACCTTCAAGATGGTCAACCGGAATGTCGAAAAATCCCTGAATCTGGCCAGCGTGCAAGTCCATTGTCATTACGCGGTCAGCACCTGCGGCTGTGAGCATATTGGCAATAAGTTTGGCTGTAATACCAATTCTTGGTTTGTCCTTCCTATCTTGTCTGGCGTATCCGAAATACGGGATAACTGCGCAAACATAGTGAGCAGAGGCACGTCTTGCGGCGTCAATCATCATCAACAATTCCATGATATTATCACTCGGTGGAAAAGTTGACTGAACCAGAAAAACATCACACCCTCTTACTGACTCATCAAAACTTACTGAAATTTCACTATCAGCAAAGCGATTGATGCTTACACCGCCTAAATCTTTGCCATAATAATCGGCTACTCGACTGGCTAAATACTTTGATGTAGTACCTGAAAAAATCTTAACTTCTGCCATTTTTTTTTATGCCTCAAAAAAGATTCGCAAAGGTACGCTTTTTGATTAAAAAAACACATATCGTTTTGGAATATTTTCGACTTTTTGTATAGATTTGCATTATTCATGGGTACACCTGTAATGTACTATGACATCTAAACGCCTTAAGCTGATGCAATTGTCGCTACTGGACGAAGTTCCTGAACTTAATAAAGTTTTTTTTCTGGATGTTTTTGCGGAGTCATACTATGATACCGGCAAAAAACGTATGCGGCTAAGTACCATCAATGGTCAGCAAGTGCCATGTGATATCAAAGTAAGTTGTCCGGCAAAGTTAGTTTCACATTATCCTGAAGGAACCATCTTTAAATTAGATGCAAGGCTTATCAGAAGGGGCGATGGCAAGCATCCTTATTTTATTGCTATCAATCGCTCGCATTTGCAAAGAGCCTTAGAGTTTTTTGAATATAATCTGAAAGTACAGAATGGCTTCGATTATGTATTTCCTAAAAAGGGGAAAATCGTAGCCAGACCTGCCATTCAGTCTTAATAAAGAAGTAATTAAGCTCTCCAAAAATTGTGAATCTACCTGATTCTGCTAAAATTTTAGGGAAATAATTATTTCGCACAGCGTTTTGACTGGTTATTTACGTCTTATCAATAATAGTTTCACTATTCAATCGTAAATTTCCCGTGATAACTCAAACAGCAGAAATTTACTTAAAAACCTTAACAAGAAAAAAGCTATTGACCTCAAATAGTTTGATGGAGGTTGTCGCAGATTGCCAGAAAGGCAATGAAAAGGCCATGAAAATCTTTTATGAGCATTTTCATGGGTTTGCTTTATCTGCTTGTATGAGTTATTGTGAAAATAGAGAAGACGCGTTGGAAATAATGAACGATGGGTTCTTAAAGGTCTTCAAGAACCTCAACAAAATAGATAATATAGAGAGTATTAAACCTTGGCTTCGGAGAATTATGATCAACGGAGCTATAGACCATTATAGAAAAAACATTCATAAACAATCAGCAGAATTAAACGAAAACATTGCTGAATCAAATTATGGAGACGAATCTGTCTATGCTAAGCTCTCCTCTGAAGACATCATGTTGGCAGTGCAAAGTTTACCGACCAATTATAGGGTAGTATTCAGTTTATACGCTATTGAAGGGTATTCACACAAAGAAATTGCCGAAATGCTAAGCATTGCAGAAAGTACTTCAAGAGCGAATCTGTCTTTAGCCAATGGGCTGCTTCGTCAAAAATTAACAAAAAGATTGTAGTCATGTCAGAAGAAGAAAAATTTCATCGGATTATCAGGGAGAAATTAAGTCATTTCCATCCCGAGTCTTCGCCAGATGATTGGAAAAAAATGAAACGTAAAATTATGATTGATAATCTCTTACGTTTCTCTATTCCAAGTGTTGTTGTATTAGTATTAGGACTGAGTTATTACTGGTTTACCAGCGACGACCCACTCCCCGCCAAAGAAACCATAATAACGCGGAAGGTCCCTGCCACAGAAATAAAACCTAAGCAAGAAGAACCTATAGATGATAAGACGTTTACTAAAGTAGAACTACCCAAAGAAAAGAAATCGAGCTCTGTTCCCGCTATGATTAAAGCGCCAGCGGTGGTCGAAATCTCGAAAGAATCAGAAAACATTGTATCCGAACCATTGACGAATCTGAAAGTCAATAAACTAACGTCAAGAAATATTGCTGCTCCTTCCGAAAAACATGCAGATTTTGTAGATAAAGAAATTCGTTTTCTTAATGCATCGGCTGTTTCGATGAGTGATAAAATTTTAAGAGTGCGTGAATTAGGAAAAACCTATGAGCTAACCTCTTATGAGGCACTTGATCGGAATGCCGAAAAATGGAAGAATATCGTAATTGTATGTGATATGACTTCAAGCATGTTTCCCTACACTACGCAGGTGTTCGACTGGATGATGGAGAATGTTGACAATAATAGTATAAAAGGTATTATTTTCTTTACCGACTGTGATAGTCTGGGTAATGAAACCAGAGGCAAGCTTCCGGGCAAAATGTTTATGGTAAAGAAAAAAGACGAATTGCTATTATGGGACACTATGTTTGCCGCAATCAATAATACAGAAAATAATAAGGACAAGTCGGAAAATAATATCGAAGCATTACTTTATGCGCAAAAGAATTTCCCTGAAGTTGATGATTTCGTTATGATCGCTGATAATAGCAGTGGTGTAAAGGATATGAAGAATCTGTCAAAACTAAAGAAGAGAACTCATATTATTTTATGCGGCGAAACTTATAAGAAAGATTTAGCCTTCCAGTCTGATTACATACAGATTGCCAAAAAGACTGAGGGCAGTATTCATACTTTAGAAGATGATATAGTTAATCCGGCCAATATCAAAGAAATGACCGTTATCCGGGTAGGAAGAATTTATTTCAGATTCCAGAAAGGAAAGTTTTATACTACGAAAATGAGTTTCCGGCCTTAATTTCAACTTCTGCTATCAGAATAATGGCATCATTAGATAGTGCTTCAAATTCTATTTGCAGGGCTTCATTATCTTCATTCCATAATGCTATGCTATCACGGGTTTCGAGCAGTCGATTATGGAACTCGAATGCACCTTCGATCACAAAACCAAAAACACCCTTAACTCCATCAATTGTTAGTAATCCCTCTTCCCTACCTGAATATTTACCAATATAACAATTCTTTCCAACGGAATGCAATTGGTTTTTATTTGTATCTAAGTCAAAGCTTACTTGTGTATTAAGTAGATTTTCTTCGCTATCTCCTCTTTTAATCCAGATTTGCAAAAAATTCACCAGTTCATCTTTGAATGGGTTTGAAATCTGATAATATTCTCCCCTACTTAATCTTAAAACGTGAGCCTGGCCAGCTTCTAAAAAACTCTTCTCATCCAGGTTATCCTTTATTTCTAAACAACCAACAATCGGAATGATGATTATTTCCATATCTCCGTCAACATTCGTTATAATGGCGTTTCCACCTGCCAGAGTGTCATCATTACAGGCTATAAGATTACCAAAAGGCATTCTGGTTTCATCGAAATAGCCACTATGATTGAAAGTGTGAAAACTCCTGAAAGTTTTTCGGTTAGTAATACCTCTTGAGCCTGATAAATAAATTTTTCCTTCGGTTTGGGTAAGCATAGTATTAAAGATTTTGAAAAGATGATATGCTAAGATATGCTTGCAAGGCGACTAAATCTGTCTGAATTTCTTCACTGTTATTAATTGCCTCTTTCTGATTACCATAAGCGATCAACAAGTGATTATCAATAGTTTCAATCCATGTAATGGGTTCACTATAAAAGTAAATTGCTACTTTATGTTCTTCTTTACGTTGCGCATGTGATTCAATGATTTCAAATCTGAAATTCTTGAAAGGTAAACATAATTTCTGATGTGCATTAGTAATATCAGGTATCAGATCGTTTAACTGTCTGATATAGTTAATAGCTGCAGTACTCACCAAATAATGTAATTTATCGGCGCCGGGAACATTCGCTACCAATTCATGAAAAGTATGGTACTTTCCTTCCTGATTATAGAATTGTGATTGCATAAAAAACTCACGATAAGTATCCTCAAAAACATATTTTTCCCACTGTTTTTGTGCAATAACATCTATAATCTTCTTATAACACAAGCGAATGGTTCCCTTTGCCATTGTTCATCTATTTAGTGATTGTTATCCATTCGCTACAATTGTGTGTGTAAGTATATAACCTGCTGCGGCGCTTCCGGTTACTGTTGACATTTCGGTTGATGTACCGTCACTAAATACATTATCTCTTGCATTGGTAGTATCAGCTTGTCCATGACTGGCATAAACACTCTGCGCATAAACAGCCTTGCTTACATCTTCAGGGAATGCAATTTGTGTTACTAATAGAGATGTACCGCTACTACTATAAACATGTACATGAATATGTGTTGCTCTACCTGAATACCAACCCGGATAGATAGTAGTAAAAGTTACTAATCCATTAGCATCAGTAGTTTGTCTGCCTCTCAGAAAATGCACACTTGTATAATTTGTGCTTTGCATACCAGTTCCGCCATATTCAGAATAATTCCCGGCTGCATCGCAATGCCAGATGTCTACAAACGCATTTGATAATGCCGCACAATTATTGTTTTTATTTTGAATCGTAATCTTAACAGTAAGTTTAGTACCTGTTCTATCCGAGGTGATATCATTCGTAACCAGAGAGCCAGGGGTATGGGTAGGAAACGGTCCTTCTGTTTCAGTAGCTGTAGTAGTACAAGAACCAGTTGTGGTTGTGTCGGTGGTTGAACCAGTTGTTCCGGTTGTGCTGGTTGTATCTGGTGTTACATCAGTTTCGTTGCAAGCCGCAAATAAAGGAATAATAGCTAGTGAGCCTAGTCCTTTTTTCAAAAAATCTTTTCTGTCCATAGTGTCTTTTTCGTTTTTATATCTCTATAGACGACGAAAAAGGAAATTAAATTGCGTGAAAATCGGATGTATCGGTCAATGAAATGTTTGTATCGGTCAATTGATTATTTTCGCTGCCAATTGTCAATAAATTGCTGATAAGAATTACTAATAGGTAGTTCGATGCCGGAAGATAATAAAACATTTTTCTTTAGAACAGATTTTACATTGGCGTTAGACACGATATAACTTCGATGAATGCGGCTGAATTGATTAGCTGGTAATTGTTCTAAAATACTCTTTAATGACATAAGTGTAAGTATCGGGTGTTGAATATCTGTCAGATGAATCTTAATATAGTCTTCTAAACCTTCAATGTATTCAATAGCATTTAATTCGATCTTGACCATTCTATATTCTACACGAACAAATATATAACCTGGTGTGTCAGTTGATCGAATATTTTTGAAACCATAGTATTCTATGGCTTTTTTCACAGCTTTGCTGAATCTTTCAAAATCAACAGGCTTTAACAGATAGTCAACAGCATCTAAATTAAAGCCCTCTACAGCAAATTTTCGATGAGCTGTTATAAAAATAACCATAGGCTTATTTCCTAAAGATTCTACCAATTCAAGCCCTGTAATATCAGGCATATTAATATCTATAAACAATAAATCAATCTGATTTTCCAGCAGAAATTTCTTCCCGATAATGCCATCATCAAAAGCCCGAATAAGCATCAGTTCAGGAAATCTTGTAATATATTCTTTCATTAAGTCTATTGCTAGAGGCTCATCATCAATAACTACGCATTTGAGTTTCATCCTATTCTTCAATAATTAATGCAACATGATAAAAACCGGCTTCATCGTTTATAAGCAGCGAATGTCTATCCTTATATAAATGGATTAAGCG
>CBIHRH010000169.1:0-8675 GCA_966212365.1 uncultured Emticicia sp.
GTTGGAGCACCTACAGAGATAGTTCCACCGTTATCAACAAGAAGAACCTTGTCGAATACAAGCTCAGCGTTCGTTTCGCCTTCTAATCTATGAGTATAGAGCGTACGACCCTTTTCAACTTTAAATTGCTGACCTGCGATTTCTACGATTGCGTACATTTTTTAAATGTTAAATTTACAATGATTATTATTTTTCTTCCTTTATTAGCAGTTTCTATTAGGACAGACTTACTAATTCGGGGTGCAAAGTTAACAAATTAATTTTGTTTTTCAAACTGTTGGATTCTATGTTTTTTTTTATAAAATTGTAATCGTTTATTCATCTATAA
The DNA here is from genome assembly GCA_966212365.1 of uncultured Emticicia sp. Lineage (GTDB taxonomy): Bacteria > Bacteroidota > Bacteroidia > Cytophagales > Spirosomataceae > Emticicia. Next base: position 329 of record CBIHRH010000169.1, read on the forward strand.
CTCACAGAGCCTATGAAAATTCGTCAGATATTGCAAAAAAAGAAAATAAATGCCCTTTTCTCGGTTTCATCTGATACAACCGTATACGATGCCCTGGTAGAAATGGCAGATAAAAACATTGGAGCAGTTTTGGTAATAGATAATGAAAAACTTTCGGGCATCTTCTCTGAACGCGATTATGCACGCAAGATTGTACTGAAAGGCTTACACTCTGATGAGACTTTAGTGAAGGATGTAATGACCTCGAAAGTGATTACTATTGACCTGGAAGATAAGCTGGAAGATGCCATGCAGATTATGTCAGATAAACATATTAGACATTTACCGGTAAATGACGGTGAAAAACTGGTGGGCATCATCTCGATCAACGATTTAGTTACTACGCTCATCAATGAACAAAAAGCACAGATTGCCTCACTGGAAAGCTATATTTCGGGTAGCTATGCTTAACAATTGAGTGATTGTGTGAATGAGCGATTTAGTGATTAGACATCACATCGGTTGATTGATTGAATTTTGTAACGAATTAATTTTGATTTTAATAATATAAGCGAGGCCATTGGCTTCGCTTACTTATGTATAATGGAACTCACAATTAGTACACCTGCACTTCTTTTTTCTACAGTTTCATTACTGATGATTGCTTTTACAAATCGGTTTCTGGCTTTGGCAAGCCTGATTCGGGATTTGCACGTCAAATACAAAACCGAAGAGGAAAAAGAGAATATTATTGCCCAGATTGTAGGCCTAAAACGCCGTATCAGGATTGTAAGAAATATTCAGATTATTGCGATTTCAAGCCTGCTTCTGAGTGCCGTATGTATGCTCTTGATTTTTTTGGAGAAAGAATTAGCCGCCAAATGGTTTTTTGGCGGAGCTCTCATGCTGCAAATAATAGCCCTTACCTTATCCGTTCGGGAAATAACACTATCTATGAATGCACTTGAACTGGAACTCAGCGATATATCAGAACTGATTGCTCCGGTTTCTCATAGAAAACGTAAGAAGGATGAACCGCATCCTGATTCCTGATTATTTCTAGCAAGCCATTACCAATCAATAGAATTTTAATAAGAAATGAGTAATAACAGGATGATATAGTTATCTTTATTATTCATTTTTATAAAATGTTTTATAGAAAAATCATACCTGCTGCCCCCTTGCAGACACTCGTAGAATGTTATTACATCTGGGAGTGTAGTGATTTAATGAGCCAACCCATTACTATTGAGTCACCACCTTCCGGTTTTACTTCTATTGTATTCAATTATGGCGATTGCTACAAGACTTCTTCGACTGATAATTCTGATTTTAAGCTCGCTCCAAGAAATTTCATTGCAGGCCAGGCTACAAAAACATATAAGCTTTTATTAGAAGGCAGAATAGGTATGATTGGAATAGTTTTTCGTCCGGCAGCTATTAATACTTTGTTCGGTATCCCAATGTATGAGCTGAATGATGAGAGATTAGATTTGAGAGATGTATTAGGGAAGGAGATTATACCAATTGAGGAACGTTTCATTGAAGCACATAGCAGTCAGGAAAAGATAGATATTATTGATAAATTTTTGCTTTTTAAGCTACTAAACTGCAAAGGTCAACCGAATCAGACCGATTTTGCTGCTAATCTTATTGTTTCGCAGAATGGTATTATCAATGTATCAAAAATGATGGAGGAACTTTACGTTTGTCGCAGGCAGTTAGAGCGCCAGTTTTTGCAAAAAGTGGGAGTTAGCCCGAAGTACTACGCCCGCATCCGTCGGATTAGCTACCTATGCTCGGTTATGGCTAATAAACGATGGCAGGTAGCCGATTGGCATGATCTGATTTTCCAGATGGGCTATTATGACCAATCACATTTTATAAAAGAATTTACTGTTTTTACAGGTAAATCGCCCTCTTTCTACTTAAAAAATAACCTCGAATTGAGCAATTATCTGCAATCTTAAAGACAGTTAGTATGCTTAAACTTAAAGATGTCGCATTTTTACAATAGATTCAATAGACGTTTATTCAATTTTGTATCAGATTTTGGGCGTAAGAGATAGAACATCTTCATTTCTTATACCGGATAATTAATAACAAGTATTTTAATTGGATAAATATCATCTATTATGAAAAAGCTCATTATTTTTTTATTGATTTCCATGTCTGCTACTGCGCAGAGTAAACTATGGACAGAAAATGACCGACAGGAACTGATTGCTAACTTGAAAAAAACAAAGGATAGTCTGGTTAAAGAAACTCAGAATCTGAGTATTGAACAATGGAATTTCAGAGAATCGCCTGAACGATGGACAATTGGTGAAATAGTAGAGCATTTAGGCTTATGGGAGCGGATTTTTGCACGTGAAACTAATATTGCCTTGCGAAGCAAACCCACCCCAGAATTGAACGCCTCCTCAAAACCGGATAGCTGGTATATAGACTTCATTATGGAAGAAAAAGTACATAATGCCCCTGACTATGCCCGTCCGATGGGTTTTGCACAAGGCAAAGATAACCTGACGACTTTTTTAAAAATCAGAGAACAAACGATTCGTTTTGTTGAAACTACGCAGACTGATTTAAAAGTACATTTTGAACCTGTTGGTGGTGAAAATTACCGTAATGTGCATCAGATATTTATTGTTCAGTATGGCCACGTATCCCGCCATATCAGACAGATTAAAAAAGTAAAGAGTAATCCCAATTATCCGGCACTATAAAATATTATATAATACTCTTATGAAAACTATCGAGCAAACCGAAACAACTACCGACCTTACTCGTAAAGGGACTTGTGTTGAGTTTTTTTCTGCCTATCAGGACCTTGATATTGACCGAATGGTTGGCCTATTTATATCTGATGCTATCATTGATTTTAAACCATTGGGCGAAAGTGGGAAGGGAAAAGTGAATGAATTAGGAAGAGGTTTATGGAGCGCCTTAATAGATGCATTCCCTAACCTTGATAATACAATTGATACTTTTGATGTAAATGGAGATGCGGTAACTTGTTATGTAGTGATTTTTGGTACACAAACGAAAGAATTTGCCGGAATATCAAGCAAAGGCTTAAAATTCGAGAGTGACCATGTTTTTGTGTTTGAATTTAATGAAGATGATAAAGCTACGTCTCTCTCCGTTGATTGGAATCATGAAAGTTTTTCTAAACAATTAGGTGTAGTATAGCCATTAAAACCTGTTACGTAAGTAGCTATTCTTTGAATAATAGCTACTTACTTTTATTTTAATACATTGCCTGAGGCTAATTTTTCTCCCAGGATTTTAGATGATGTGCCTTAAATGTCCATTCAGGTGTTATTAATTCGTCAATAATATTAGCAGAATACCATGGACTTAATTGTTTGTCATTCGGATTTTTCAGAATCTGGATTTCCTGAGCAGGCATATAGCTTTGTACTAATAGAAATATCTTTTCACATTTATGATTTTCTGCAACGTCAACCACAATTACAGCATGGCCCGGTGAACCACCAATGATAAAAACATCGCCAATAGCTATGTTTTTCAGGTCTTTATTATAGAGGGATTTGTCAAGCGAGAGTGTACCTGCATAGGCAAAAACAAAGTTGAGATAATTTCTGAAATCTTTGTATGTATTAGATGGAACTGCAGATTTTTGCCAATAAGCTTGATTGCCTTTAATTATTATTCTATTTCCCTTTATCCATTCGATGTAGTCTACACGAAAGCCGTTTGTGAGATTGAATGAGATATTATTATATGCTTTTTGTGCATAAAAATATTCAGCACGCAACCGCATAATGGCATCAGCACATTGTTGTAAATTCTTATTGTCGATGTCGAGATTAACTACAGCCTCATACACATCCTTGTGTTTAATACTTCCATTATAATACTTTACTTTTGTGCCGACGGCCTTCAAAGGAAGATTTTGTAGGTATTGAGCGAAAGACGCTTGTTTGACAGGCTTTCTTTCAAAACCTTTGGGTGCATTGAATCTTGATAGAACGTTAGTGCCGGTTTCGTTAATTAGAGGATTTACCGTTAAGGTGTAATTAACAGGTTGGGTACAACATATAAAGACTAATAGCAGCAAAGCTATGCAGCCCGTTTTAACTAAAGTTTTCATTGAACAAGAGATTTAGAATAGCTTTTTCTCTATAACGAAAACTTTAGTTATATATTCTATCCTCGCCGACTTACTAATAATCCCTGTATAATCAGGTATTGAGCAACTACATAAGTAGCCATAATCCAAAGCCCCGATAGGGGTATATTAACCACAAATTTACTTAGGGCAATCAAGGAATCGGAGAGGATAAATAAGATAGCACCAATAAGCACTAACTGATAACTTTTATCACTAACTTTTCTTTCGCTGGCTCTGATTCCCATTAACGTAATCACTACTGAGTAGATAATGATAGGGATTTTAAAATCACTGGGTGGCTTGTTCAATAAGAAAAATAGGAGCAAACACGAATACGAAATGAATGGCAGCCAGCGGAAATGACGTGATTCGCCTTCCTGCTGAAAGAGCAGGACATAGCAAACCTGTGCCAATAGAAAAGACCCAAGGCCTAATAAGAAGAATAGTTGGTTTTGTTTCTGAAACATCAGAAAAGTATCTCCTAAACAAGAAAAGAACAAGGCAAACAATACTATCTTATCTCTTTTATTGAGGTTTGATTGAACGTGTTGAAAATAAAAAAATCCTAATGTAATCATCAGGAGGGGTTTGGTAAGATAGCCGAGCCATTCGTTTTCAATAATCCCCGAAATAATGTTGAGTAGGGAAAGGGTAAAGAAAATAACAGTCTGGTTACGGTTCATAGCGTGAGGAAGGTTAAGTTTGGTTGAGGTGCTCTCCGATTTTCTCTGCTAATATAATAGCCTTTTCCATAGGTACGAAATCTACGTTCGAAAGAATATCAGTTGGGCGGTGAATATTAGGCATTCTACCATTATTATCCAATGCTGCTAAAGTTACAGCTGGTATACCTGCCCGCTGAAACCATACCGAATCAAAATCAGCCGTGTGCCACGCTCCGGTGGATACTTCTTTTAAAGTCGGCAATTCTGTAACAGATTGTTTGGCTATCTGTATCAGCTTATTATCATAAACAATATTCGACCAACTGCCTGTTTGAGTAATAATTTTCAGATTCCCGCTACCCAATGTATCAAAATTTACCAGATAGGTTTCCTTGTTAAACTCTGTATAGTGTTTTTTCAGATATGCCCTTGAGCCTATCATGCCTACTTCTTCAGCACCAGTCAAGACTAATTCAATGTCAAGATTAGATAAGTTTTTCGCCCATAATTTCTGTGCTGTGGCTATAGCTGCTGCTGCCCCAGTAGCATTATCAGAAGCCCCGTTTGAATAGCCTAGACGAAAATAATCAATGGTACCTACCACACCTTGTAAAAGGAAATAAAAAGCCAGAATATTGCCTAATAATAAGATAAAAGTATTCGGGATAAGAAACTGGGAAATAGCCACAAACTGTGCTAATATCATCAGGAACAAACTGATTTTTAATGATTGCCTGAAATTGCCGACCATTTCAGGGCGATAGAGGACTGAAATGGGAGCAGTATCCCAATGAGCCATTAAAATGAGTTTTTTGGGCTTCGGATTTTCTTTGTTTTTAGGCTTAATAATCAGATTATAAGAAGTAACCAACGGTGGAAGATTGGTAACAGGTGAAGCATACCAATTGAAATAAAGCATGGCCATAGTTACAAAAATTAATGTCAGGAATAAGCCGATAATAGGAGAAAAGTTGAGCGCCAACAACCCTATTACTAAACCACCAATGAGCCACCAAACGATAGAGATATACGTTTTAGGTGTTTTGAACGATTCCCTTGTTACTTCCTGCTCGACAAACAAACTGGTGAGATAACCAAGCACAGGAATTTCATTAGGCGTAGCCACGCCTCTGTTAGGAAAAGACGCTAGTTTCTCAACAATTTGTTTGGGTGTCATACCAGATTTTAGATTAATAATTTATCAGATTATTGAAATGTAACAATTAGCAGGATGTTGAATCAATCAAGAATTCTAAAGTCTTCAACATCTAAACTTATTTCAGAAGACAATTGTATTTTTCTGATAAACTCATTTTTTACTAGCCAATCATAATCACTTTTCAGAACACTGATTTCTATTGTTTTTCCTAAATTAACTAATTTACTATTTCCACCATTATAATAATAAGCCTTGAAAAACCTTTGATTATGAGTCTTAAATATTAAATTCGGATAGCCTTCTATTTGCAAATCTGCCCTGAGCTTCTGCCTGCCAAAATTAATATCGGTTATTTTACCTATGAAAAATATTTTTTCGTCAGAATCTGACTTTTCTCTGACAATCAACCAGAATACAGATAATGTTAAGAGAGTTGATAAAATAAATACAGGTAAAAAATACATTCTTTCCTGTAAGAATAATGTTTCCGTTTTATAAAATGGAGTTGACTTTTAACTCTTTATCAACTTGAATATTCGATTTTTTAAAGTAATCTTCGGCAGACTTATAGTTTCCGTAATTGCTCCTTTCAATTATAAATTTGGCCTTCTTACAGTTGATTATGATATAATGAAAATGTTTTCCTTTGTTATAAATACTGTCTTCATTCTATGAAACAATATCTTCTATTCTTATTTCATATAAGTTCTTATTTTTATTATTTTCTACTACAATTCTGTTTGGATAAAGTATATAATTTTTTTTATAAAACAGAGGTATTAGATTTAGAAAAACAAAGAGAAAAATTAAAGAAACAATTATCCCAATCCACGTTGCGTTTACAACTGAAATAGGTACTAATATAATAAAGACTGCTAACCAGAAAAACGAAGAAATAACCAATTCAAAAGAATTATCTCTAGGTTGCAATAGAATTGGTTTCTCTTCAGTCACTTTTAGGTAGTTTAATATACAGAACTAAAATACTAATTAACTTTCATTCTCAAAAAACGCCTCAATCTCCTTCCATGATCTGAATCTCTGATAACCTTCAACCTTTTGATTATGAATAGCACTGAACATGAGTGTTTTGCCTTTGAAAGTCTTTAGGTTTTTCTCGTGGTCGTCAATCATATAATCAGCTGCTACAATACTTTTGTCTCCGCAAAGTACTATATTTCTCCACGAAATGAATGGAAAATGTTCTTCCAGCCAGTCCATTTTATCTTTCAAAGAGTTCGGGAATTCAGTAGCCGCAGAAACGATAAAGACCTCATACTTTTCATGTAGTTTTTTTACTATTTCTATGGCGTCGGCCATCACTTCTACATCTCTGAAAAAACCGGGTTTAAATACTTCTTCTCTGATTTTGTGGTAGTTTTTTTCTTCGAATATTTCAAAATAGGCTTTCTTTTCAAAATGCTCTTCAGTGAAAGACGTGCCGATTATATGGTTATAAGTTTTAAGAATTTTTCTTCCGGTAGCCGCCATTACATCGTCCATATCAATGGCAATTCTTTTTTTGGTCATGAGTATTTCGGTTTTGTTTGCGCGAATATAAACATAGATTTCGCAACATCAGAAAACTAATTAAACGAGTTTTTATAATTACTGCTGAAAGCCTGCAAACTACTATTTTTTATTAAAATTGCTATTCTTTTAAAAATCACTTCGTACCTTTGCAGCAGTTCGTAGGTGCCTTACATGGTTTTCAAGAACCATTTCAAGGCTTAAAAGGGAATCCCGTTTAAATCGGGAACTGTCCCCGCAACTGTAAGTTTCATCGATACATTTCTTCTGCTTGGCCACTGTTATACGGGAAGGCCTGAAATGTTGAAACGAGTCAGGAGACCTGCCTAAGACGATTCTTGTTTGTGCTTTACGGCGGATGAAGACAAGTGAGCGACAGATTATCTCTCATCTTTATTAATTCAGTTTTGAGCATTTCGGTTAAATGCTTGTTCTCGAAGGGTTCTCCTTTGGTCATGGCGTGGTTTTTACTATCGTCCGGGTATGTCTTTGCTCAAACCGATTCAGCCAGAATGCTGGACGAGGTTTCTGTAAAGAGTTTTGCACCGACACGTTTCATGGCAGGCCTAAAGATTCAGAGCATTGATTCGGCTTCGTTACAACAGGCAAAGTTTCAGACATTAGCTGATTTCCTTTCATTTCAGGCACCTGTCAATTTCCGCCCTTATGGAAGCGGACAATTGACAACAATCGGACTGCGTGGTACATCCAGCAATCATACGGCGGTACTTTGGAACGGTATCAATATTAATTCGCCAAGTACAGGCCAGAGCGATTTCTCTACACTACCCGCTGCAGGTTTCGATTTACTGGCTATTCAATATGGGTCTTCATCTTGTGTGGTCGGTTCAGATGCAATAGGGGGGAGTATAT
>CBIHRH010000170.1:0-8663 GCA_966212365.1 uncultured Emticicia sp.
ACTCAGCCGTGTTAACTGTGCCAATAGCTTCTTTAGGAGCGTTACCTTTATTAATCAGATTTGAAGTCACCAACGGACCCCAGCCACCACCACCAATCGAATCAAAGAAACCACCTACTAAGCCTAATATACCTAAATTCTTATTAGTAGGAGTGGTGGGTCTTTTTTTGAATGCTTTGATGATAATAATGATACCCAGACCTACCAGATACAATGAAATATAAGGACGGATAACTTTACCATCAATAACTTCCGAAATCAAATAGGCACCAATCATTGAACCAATTACACCTGTAATAACGATTCTGAAGAAAAGCTTTTTGTCAATATTTCCAAAGTATAAGTGCGAAAGTCCGGAGACACCAGTAGTAAATACTTCAGCGGTATGTACACTTGCTGTTGCATAAGCAGGAGGGACCCCTACACCCAAAAGCATGGAAGTGCAAGTTGCTCCGTAGGCCATTCCTAAAGCACCATCTACTAATTGTGCAAGAAACCCTACACCAACGTAATAGATGAAGAGATTATTAACTCCCCACTGAAATGAATGAATACTGGCAAAAATACGATAGGCCAGAACACCAATCAATAAAACCTTTAAGGCAAGTATTGCAATAGCAATGTATCTTACACCAATACGGTCGCTTAGAGCATTTGCGATTCTTTCCATTTACTTTTTATTCTTGTCTTAATTTGTTTTATTTTTTCCGGAGTATTGCTGACCAATATGGCAAAGGTGTTGAATGCTGTTTTGCTTCACCACCTCACCAATCATTATTATAGCCGGATTGCTCAATGAATGGTTTTGTGCAATCGTTTCTAAGTCTTTTACCTGACCAATGCCAATCTTTTGCTCTGCTGTCGATGCTTGTTGGATAATAGCAGCCGGAGTATCGCCAAAACCCTCTTCTCTGAAAATCTGTGCTATCTGAGCTAATTTTTTCATACCCATCAGAATCACAACTGTGGCATTTGAATGGGCTGCCAATCGAACATCTTTTGATAATGACTGGTCTGATTTAGTGCCTGTAATTACCCAGAAACCATCAGCCACGCTACGGGCTGTCAAAGGAATTTCGTAAAATCCACCAGACATAATGCTTGATACACCGGGTACATAAGCCGTTTCGATTCCTCTTTCTTTGGCATAAGCTATTTCTTCATTCCCGCGTCCGAAGATAAAAGGGTCACCACCTTTCAGTCGTACCACATGTCCTTTTTCAAAAGCTTTTTCTGCAATTAAAAAATTAATACTATCCTGGCTCACACTTTTTTCATACCCGCGCTTGCCCACATAAATACGTTCACATTCAGGATGGCAATATTCCAGTAACTCTTCCTCAATCAATGCATCGTATAATACCACATCAGCCTGACGCAAAGCATTAATGGCTTTCAGGGTAATTAACTCAGGGTCACCCATTCCAGCACCTACAACAGTCAATTTAGGGATTGGGTTGATAGAGTTAGGTTTTATATCGAATTGATTTGTCATGCTTCAACTGTAACAGTTTTGTTAGCTTCTCTCCAGGTCATCGCTTCTTTCAGGAAGTTTTCGGACTCAGAAATATAATCAATCGCAAAAATCTGACTTGGCTCGTTCTGATTGATTTGTAAAACCTGGTCTTTGAAATTGATACCAAATTCTTCGTTGAAGTTTTTATCAAACTCAGAGATCACACCATGTTGTGTACTGCTATTAATATTTTTTTCCAACAAAAGTGCTTTAGCCGTATTTACCTGTGACTGATAGGCATAGTAGATAGCATCAGCCCAACGATTTTCGTTGAAAGCATCTTTTGCCCAGGCAATTTTTTCTTCTGATTCGTAGAAAAGTGTAGCTACCAAATCTATAATAACACTGGCACACTCGCCTACACCAATTTCAGTCTGGAACAACTCATCACGACCCCAATCGATAAAATCAGTATCAATCAAAGTAGTTAAATCTGCCAAAGGCTTCAATAGAGCGTAGAAATATTTCTCTCCTTGGCGGTCATAATAATCATTGAAGTACTCGCCATCAAGACCATTAGTTTCATAATCGTTTAAAACAATTCTTAGAACCTGTGGACCTCTTTTGCTAGGCACTTTAATTACTTTATCTGAGATTCTGCCTTCTCCATTCCCTTTTACGCCACCACCTAACAATACCTGCAATGCTGGTAATACTTTACCGGCTGATTTCAATGAACTGCCATGAAAACCAATCTGCGCCATGCTATGTTGGCCACAGGCATTCATACAACCAGATATTTTTATCTGAATGTTATTTTCCTCTATCAATTCAGGGAAATCTTCACGCAGTACTTTTTCAAATTCAAGGCTGATTTTAGTACTATCAGAAATCGCTAAGTTACAAGTATCTGTACCCGGACAAGCAGTAATATTAGCGATACTGTTTGCACCCGGAGCAGCTAAATTATATTCACTTAATACACTGAATATATAAGGCAGGTCTTTAGCTTGCACAAATCTGAATAATAAGCCTTGGTTTACTGTTACTCTTACATCGTCAGCAATATAAGGTCTCAATTTTTCAATTAAGCTTCTTGATACTACACTAGAAATATCACCCAATGGGATTCTTACAAAGATTCCATAGTAACCTTCTTGTTTTTGTGCAAAAACATTGGTTTTATACCAGTTTTTGTAAGCCTCACTAGTATTTTCCGGTACTTCCTGTGCCTCAGGAGTTGGATAATTATATTGGAATTGAGATTTTTCAGTGTCAACATTATAAGTCTTTACTTTCAAGGCCGTTTTTTCAATCTCAACCAACTTCATAAATTCTTCAAAACCAAGTTTGGCTATCAGGAATTTCATACGTGCTTTATGACGTGAAGTTCTTTCACCATAACGGTCAAAAACTCTGATAACTGCTTCAATAAATGGAATTACTAAGTCTTCTTCCAAAAATTCATAAGCCAAATAGGCTAGTTGAGGCTGTGCTCCTAAACCACCACCTAATACCACCTTGAAACCTCTTTTACCATCCTGGATTTTAGGAATAAATCCTAAATCGTGAATGAAAGTAAAGGCAGTATCATCATCTGTGTTAGAGAAAGCAATTTTAAACTTACGACCCATTTCCTGGCAAACAGGGTTTCTCAGGAAATATTCAAACGCTGCATGTGTATACGGAGTAATATCGAAAAGTTCTTTAGGGTCTATACCTGCAGTAGCCGAACCTGTAATGTTTCTTACAGTATTACCACAGGCCTCACGAATGGTGATTTTATCTTGTTCTAGTTTCGACCACAATTCAGGAGTTCTCTCAAGGCTTACAAAATGGATTTGTATATCCTGACGGGTAGTCAGGTGAAGATTACCTGTTGCGTATTCATCAGAAATATGAGTGATGCGTTGCCATTGATCAAGAGTCATCTTGCCATAAGGCAATTTGATTCTGACCATCTGTACGCCTTGTTGACGTTGACCATAAACCCCTCTCGCTAAACGTAAGCTTCGGAATTTTTCCTCGTGGATTTTACCTTCACGAAAGAGTCTGATTTTACGCTCTAAATCAATAATGTCTTTTTGAACTATTGGATCCTCTAATTCTGTACGAAAACTTTGCATAATCTTCTAAATTTAACGTCGCAAATATACACAAACTATATAATAATTATAGACTATATGGGTAAATTTTTTTAAGACTTTTTTGTAATGTGTTGATAATAAATAATTTATGATTTTATTATGAGAAGCTTACTGTCGAAATCTGACTTTCTATAATAAACTTCCCCTATTAAAAATTAGTTTCATTCGCCTACATTAAAATATTGTGCTGTGGTTGGATAGGGGGTGGAAGCTCTTTTTCATTCAACATTTCTCTTAAATCAATCTCGATATTTCTGCTCATAGAAGTTATAGGAACATCATTAGCGCCACCTTCAAAAGGGTTTTCTGTACTTTCCCCAATCTTTTCCATGGTCATAAAAACCCATGAAACAACTATTCCGAATGGAATGGTAAGCCATACCAGATTCTCACCTAATTTTTCAAACTCCTTGAGCATTCCGAATGGGACGAGAATCATAAACAGACGTATAAAATAAATGTTAATTGACGCGAACTGTCGTGGATATGGGAAATTCTTAATTCGTTCACATTTACCTTGTTGTTCATATAGATTTACTAACATATTCTCTAATTCAATATAGTTCATTGGCTCAATTAATCCTTTTTCCTTTAATTCTTTCAGATGATTTGATTGCAGACCAAGAATATGGGTTGCCCTATTCTTTTTACTTAATACATAAGTACATTCTTCTGGAGATAAAAATTGACCTAATTCATCCTCCATTTTGCCCACTTTTTCCGGAATTACAAAATACTCAGCATATTCTTTATTGTAACTTTTATTGGTGTTTTCCCAGTTGCGACTTTCTCTTAATTGATAACGTAAGGCGGTCAACCAAGCCAAGTGTCTATAAATCAATTTTTGATGTATCTTTTCATTAGAATCTTCTTTTACAAAATCTTTTACCAGCATTCCCCAGGCACCGCTTTTATTTACCACAGCACCATATATTTGTCTGGCTTCCCACAACCGGCTATAGGTTTGCGTATTCTTAAATCCGACTATAAAGGCAGCGGCAGTGCCAACTAAAGCAATCGGTACCCATGGTATAGCGAGCCATTTCAGTTCAAAATACTGATATAAAACAGTGGGAATGATTGTGATAACCGCAATGAGATAAATCTCTCTTCGGGTCCAGTAAAGAAACTCTTTTAAAGGATAAATTCTGCCGACGTTCATAATTTTGAGTGGTTGTTAATAAGGTTTTATATGTTTGTTAAGACTCTATTAATGCAGCATATATCTGCCGGTTACCATAAACTGAAGGCCTGGAGTTGAGTTTTGTAATATTTTTATAGCCTAGTTTTAGAAATAATTCTTTTAATGATTGAAAATCTATCGGATAGGGTACCCATGTGTTTGAAACATTAGAATCATATTCAATTATTAAAAAACACGCATCGTTTGTGAAGTGAGATTTAAGATTTTTCATAAAATTCTCTTTATCTTTTACATAATGAAGAGAATTGGCCATTAAAATACCATCTATCTGTTTGATGGGCAAATTTGTACTGACAAAATCTGCGCTAAGTTTTTTGATATTTACCTGATTGTATGAGTCTGGAATATTCTTCAGTGAGGATTCATTTGAATCAACGGCAAGGATAGTACTTGCTTCTTCTAACAAATTGGCTAATGCTAAAGTAAAGGTGCCAGTGCCGCAGCCTAAATCAGTCCAGACTTTTTTGTTTTTAGTTGAAAAACCAGGGTGTGTAATGAGTTGTATGGCGTCTTTGATATCCATAATGGTTTTAGTAAAAGCAGTGTAAGGGATAAACAAGCTATGCAAGTTAGAGAAATTTCAGAAAAATATTTGTTATGGTTTTAATTTTGACGGAAATTGAAACAATTCCTATTTTTGATGAAAATTAAGACTACGATATGTTTGAAAAAATCAATGAGAGAGAACTACCTAAAGTTACTGAATCTAAAGCCATTATTCGTTTTCAGGACTGTGACCCCTTGCAACACTTGAATAACTCGAAGTATTTTGATTATTATTTTAATGCCCGTGAAGACCAGGTGGCCAAACTTTATGGCTTTAAGTTTTCCGAAATATTTAAAAATTATAAAACGAGCTGGGTGGTATATCAACATCAGATTGCTTATATCCGTCCGGCATTGGTCAGTGAATGGGTAAAGATTTTTTCAAGAGCTATATATTTTGATGCTGATACTTTAGTCACCGAATATTTTATGACTGATGAAAATATGAGCGAGTTAAAGAACTTTATGTGGACTACCAGCAAATATGTAAGTGTAGAAACGGGTAGGAGAGTACCTCATCAGAAAGATATTTTGCAATATCTGGCGGCAACTTGCGAGAAAGACGTGAATTTTAAGGAAATAAGCTTTAATGAGCGTATCAAATTTGTAAAACAAGAATTACTGCTCAAACAAGCTTCTTTGTAATTCTGGTTTTACAATTTGAAAGTCAATCCTTCCTGGGCTAATTGCGTATTTTCAAAAACGGCTTTGGCTTCTGAAAGATGGCTTTCTAGTGTTTTATAGCGCGAAGAATAATGTCCAATAATCAAATGTTTCGCATTAGATTTCAATGCAATAGTAGCTGCCTGACTTGCGGTTGAATGATTGGTTTGTATAGCCCTTTTTAGTTCAGACTCCAGAAATGTAGCCTCATGGAAAATGGTACTGACATTTTGCAGTTGAGAGATAATAGCCTCATTATAAGCGGTATCTGAACAATAAGCGAAGGATTTAGATGCTGTTCCGGCTGTCGTATAATCTTCGTTTTTATAAACTTTTCCAGTGAGTGGGTCTTCAACATCTAAACCTTCTTTCAATTTTTTGATATAAGGAATCGGGAAATTCTCAGGCAGTTTGTCTGCCAAAATCTTTCTCTTGGATTCTTTGGTTCTGAACAAAAAACCACAACAATCTATTCTGTGAATGAGTGGGATAGTTTCTACAGTAAGCGCAGGAGTGTCAAGAATTATATTGGCGGCCGTTGTATCAGTTGCCACAAAGTGAATCTTAAAATGCAGGAAAGTATGAGAATATTTGAACTGTGTAGTCAGAATCTCAGCCAGCTCTTTAGGACCATAAATAGTTAAATCATCTTTCCGTTGGTTAAGATTCCAACTTGAAAGAAGTCCGATTAAACCAAAATAGTGGTCGCCATGCAAGTGGCTGATAAATATGTGACGAATACGGTAGGTACGGACTTTATGCTCCAATAAACGAAACTGCGTACCCTCTCCACAGTCAATCAAAAAATGTTCATTTTCACATGTAAACAAATAGGCCGATGGATTGTGTTCAAGTACGGGTGTTGCTGAGCCGGTACCAAGTATTAAGAGTTCAAAATTCATAACCCCTTGCCCCTAAAGGGGTAATATAACAATAAATAAAATTTGGCGTGTTCTCTAAACTTTTGAGTAGAAAATCGGGTAATTCAGGCATTAATATTTTTCTTCTTGAAAACCATTCTCCTCTCCTAAATCAAATTCATCGTCTTTTTCTTCACGGAAATCATTCTCAAGGTCATTCATAAATACCGCATCGATTCCTTCATCAACCGTTGGAAGAATAATCAACTCAGGAATTTTTGCTGAATCTATTTCATCAATTACATCGTCTTCTTTGGTACAAATCACAAAAAGCCCTTGTTCTGCTCTGCATACTCGTGTCGCTTTTCTAATTAGCGAAAGCCCATCATTATCGACGTCGGTAACTTTGGTAAAGTCTACTACCATATTAGTGTACCCTTCACGATAAAGTTGCACAACTAATTTTTCGAATGGAGGAGCAATCTCTGCACCAAAAGTTGTTTCATCTAACGAAATGAGTGCATATTGCTCTGTCTTATCAATCTTGTAATTCATAAAATAAAACTAATGTATTTTGCAAAGTTAAGTGAAAATTTTACTTTCAATCAAATGAATCAAATCAGGTCTATCAATTTGTCGATAAAACTATTGATTTTTCTGATACTTGAGGCAAGTTGCTTGCCAAATTTTTTGTTTTCCGGGTCAGCTAGACCGTATAATGGTATAGTCTGATTAATCGGATATTTCTTAAGAACCTTTTTATAATCAGGCCAATATTTCATTCCTTTAAAGTTAATAGAGATGAGCGATTGTGAGTTAACCTTGTTTTGGGTTACGTCAATTACTCTCTCCGGCAAATTCCATACCCCAATGTTTATACCCTCATGCTTTTCAATCAATACATTCTGATAAAGGTTTGGTACATGTTCCAACCAAAGTTGATCCGCATTCATGCCTTTGCATAAATCCGTTTTACCCTTAATGGCTGTATTATTACCCCACCAATCAAGAAAACTATTTGCCTCTCCCGCATTTTTCAAAGCCATAAAACCGGAATGAAAAATACCTGTATTTAAAATCTGTTTTTCATCAGGGTGAACTCCCGCATGAAGCAGTTGCGGTACAATAATAATATTATAATTGTTCAGATTTTTTTCTATAAAGCTAACTGGGTTATAAAGCAAAGTGGTGCAATCAAAATATACAACTTTCTCTGCTTTTTGTAGGAAATACTTAGCAAAAAATGGTTTAACATCAGCCAATAATTCGCTCCAGGTATACTTCTTTATCATTTCTTCCAGACCACCTATATTTATTTCGCTTAATTCTATTACGGGGTAACTGGCTTTGAAGTTGCCGGGTATTCTATCTTTTTTATCAACCAATCCTATAAAAAATTGCGCATCAGCATGATATAATTTTATGGAATCTCCTAAAACATGTGCTTCAGGTAACTGATTGATATGACAAAGGGTAAAAAAAAGCATATAAAAATCTGTTAAAAGTTATTACGACTTTTAACCCAAATGTTGAGTAAATGGAATCAATTTGTGTTGCTGAATAGCTTTGATAAGGTCTTGAACAGGTATTTCTGAACTGGGGCCTTCGGTATTACGCAAAATTAATGCATTTTCGCCGGATTTATATTTGCCGGAATATGGAATATGATTTGTGAAGTTTTCTAATTTCCCAATCATGATTATTCCATAAGTGCCGACGGCATTTGCAAGATGAGCAGGCCCACTGTCAATACCAATAAATAACTTTGCTCGTCTGATTACTTCTCC
>CBIHRH010000171.1:0-8655 GCA_966212365.1 uncultured Emticicia sp.
AGTAAAGTAGCTAATGAATCTAAATTATTTTCAAAATATTTGGGCTTGGCCCTGTTTATATCTAATCCAACTCTATAACGAGGCACAGAGGTTGCCAATAAGCTACTGCCGTCGGCCGCATAGATATTACCACGGGTAGCTTTTATTTGCATAGGTTTGCGTTGTACTTTCGCAACCTTGTTCATCCATTTCTTTTTCTGGAATACCTGCACAACAAATATCTGTGCAGCTATAAGAGAGCCTATCAGAAATACTAGACCAAACGTAAGTTTGGCTCGCCACTGAATTTCTTCACGGATAGAGGGCTTCGCTGACATGATTGTATAAACTTTGCTGGATTTTAGAACTTATTCTTTTTCTTTCACGACTATTTTATTAGGAGGCGTAATGTTTTCTTCCAGCCCTTTATCTGTTAGCTTTTTAGCAATTTCAGATTGTTTGCTGGCAAACATATAACGCGATTTCTGCGAGATATATTCGGCACGTCTTTCTTCGAGATCATTACGAGCTTTGTCTATTTTCTTGATAAAACCTTCGTAACTATGCTGAATATAAATGTAGAAAATACAAAGAACACCTAACCAGACAATGCGTTTGAGCGTTTCAGTAGGAAGAGAATCACCTAAATTAAACCGATTAGAAAGCCATGAATTGATGCGTTCAAAAAGCCCGGCTTTTTTGGGAGCCTTGGGCACAGCAGGTGCAGAACGGTGGCGGAAAGTATTTGTAGCCATTCCGATAGATGATTTTAGGTTTATTATTAAAGCACGATTGTAAAACAAATGTATGAATTATCTGCAAATTCCCTCAGAAGTCCTGCAATTTTTTTGTAAAATTTAATACCCTCCAATCATCTATAACAAAAAAATCGCCCTTATGAAAAGAACGATTTTTTTAAGATATTCTTATATGAGTGCCCGATTTATTAATCGGCTCATTATTAAAACATTAGCCAAACTTTTTAGAGTTGTTTTCTATTACGAAAAAACCGCTTCCAATTGTTGTTTCTGAGGGAAATCTGGTGTTACAAGGTCTGCCTCAGGCTTGTAGATATACGGCATCGGGAAACCTCTTTCCTGAAAGGTTTGCTCAGCCATATTATTGTAACGCAACTGAATAGACCAACGGATATTTTTCGTTACATTATTGCCGGAACGGTGCACCAGAAATGCTGAGAAAACCAGTAAATCACCTACTTCAAATTTAGTTTGTACATACGCATCTTCCGGTAAATCTTCCTGAATACTACCTAAATAGCCTGATGTATCGGCTTTCAGTAATCCATCTTTATGGCTGGCTGGTAAAATCTGTAATGAGCCTAATGCCTCACCACAATTTACCATCGGAAACCACATGACGATACTATCTAATGAGCCCTGACCAGTGCGCCAGTCCTGATGCGCACCTAATTTCCAGTGGCTGCCACCTTTTGAAAGGTACTTGCTATTGAACTGCATGGCAGGACGAACCCCAATCATCGGGAAGTCATAACCCAAAGATTTTAACAGGTTAATTAACTTCGGCTCTGTGCCCAAACGGTGTAGCGATATGAGGTGTTGTGCCTGCTTACCTGTACTGACAAACGTATTGAAATCGGCATCGAATAAATCAAACATTGCCTGCTCAAATTCATCTTTGTTGTCAATATCCACAGTCTTGCCCAATACTCTTTCAATTTGCAGAGCAAAAAGTTTACGAGCTTCGGTATATATCTGGTTGATCTCTTCTTTGCTAAAGAAGTTTTTCAGAATAATATAGCCGTCTTTATTGAATTGTTCTCTCATGTTTACCATTGCTTAAAATCTATCAAAAAATTAAATAATAGGGCAAAATAAACTGCTGTAGTAAGCCTATAAAATGATTTTTATCATTAAAGCTTTTATTTCTCTAAAATAGCATAGCCAAAGCCCGCTCTACCGAATCCATTGCCATTATATAACAGATATTTTTTGTTGTTATGTTCATAGCAATACGCATAATCTATCATTTCATAATCAAAATCATTCGGATTATCTGATTTGTGGATGCCCACCTGATCGTCTTTACGCTCCCATTTAAAACCGTCTTTCGATTCTGCATAGCCTAATCGGTAACTTTGGTTACGGTTGGTACGGTAATCTCTGGTATGGCGATATGAGTAATACATCTTGAAAATACCATCTTCAAAAAATACACTCGGGCGACCTACCGCATGCAAGAAATCATCGAATGGTAGTGCCACATCACCTGTTGGTTCCCATTTAATCCCATCTTCTGATACGGCTACGCGGCAATCGTAATATGGTTCAGGATACCCGTGTATGTATTCACACTTTTGTCCGGAAATATACCACATCATCCAACGACCATTCACATACATAACCGACGGCTGCGCCGCCCAGATAGGGTTATGGATTGATCTGTCCATAATAGGCCCACGAAACATTTTCTTAAAGGTAATACCCCCATCAGTACTGATAGACAATCCCATCGACAAACGATAAGAGTTATGCGTTCGGTTCCATCCTGTATAATACAACCAGATGTCTCCGTTTGATTGCGGTACAAACCATGAAGGCATTGCGCCTGTTTCGTCATACTCACCTGGCCCGCCTAAATCTAATACGAAGGTATCGTGGATATAAAGGATTTTAGTCGGGTCGTCATAGTCTACATCAATAAATGTCGGACGAGATTGTCCCTGGTCATCTCTTGATGAAAAATATACTCTTAAAAAATCTTTATGTTTATAAGCATACGGCACCTGCGCGTGTGAACGACTATGTGCTAAGGTACCGTCTGGTTTATAGATTACTCCTTTCTTTTGCCAAGTAGCGCCCCCAGCCCCTAAAGGGGAGCCGTTTTCTGAATTTAACATTCTTTTGATAGTATTTAGTACCTCTTCTGTGGAATTATTTAAGGTTTTGTTTATGATTCTTATAACCTTAATTCCGACTGATTGGTAAAATTCGTCTTTTTCTTTATCTATTAACTTCTGCTCTTCAGTATTATGTACACTACCATCAATTTCAATAACAAGTTTAATTGAGTGGCAATAAAAATCCGCTATATAATTACTGATTGGATGTTGTCTCTTAAAACGTAAACCCAACTGGTTTTTTGAAAGAAAATGCCAAAGATGCTCCTCCATCGGAGTAGGATTAGCCCTCAATTCAGCCGCTCTTTTAAAAATAATACTCCCCGCTCCATAAAACATATTCTCCTTCATAGCAGACTATTTTATTTATGCTACATTACCATAACAATGCAGAGAACCTGTTTTAAGTCCCCCTTTAGGGGTTAGGGGCGGTTTTTTCTGTTTCTCTCCGCTCTAATTCTCCAATTATCCTTAAAGTCTTTCCCCGGTATTTGAAGGTTTACGTTCACCGTCGGCGCTTTTTTAGTTTTCTTAAATTCTAATACATAATATCCATTACCAAAAATCCATTGCAACTTTACGTCTTTTACATTTTTAGGTAAATCCTGCAAAGGTACCTGGTCGGCGAACATTGGGTTGGCATCCATCAAAATCTGATAGGTTTTCTGGTCTCTTAGCCAGGTACCTACGCTTTCGTCTCCTACCACTACTCTGCCACCAACTTTTACCACACGGTTAAATTCTTCAAAAGCTTTAGCTCTTTCTGAAAACGTATTAATACCACCGAAATGGAAAACAGCATCAAAATAATTGTCTTCAAATGGTAAATAAGCACCATTGCCAATGAAATAATCGATCGTTACATCTTTTTTATCGGCAAATTTCTCTTTCGCATGGCCTAACATAGCCGGCGATAAATCAGACAAAACGGCATGACCACCCGGAGTGACTTTTTCAATAATATAAGCTGAATCTTTTCCTGTACCAGCCCCAACTTCTAATACTTTCATGCCCGGTTTTAGCTTCAACATACCAATCATGGTTTTGCGTGTAGCGGCTTCATTGGCATGTAAAGATTCAAATACCCATGATACCCCACGGTCATAACGCAGGTGGGCATCGTTATAGGCTACCTGCTCTTTACGGTCTTGCTCGAACAATTCTTTTGGATAAACTAAATCTACAATGTTATTTATATCATAAGAGAGAGGTTCTTCCTGAGAGGTATTATGAAGAGTTTTGCCGTCGGCCGATAGAACCAATTTAGTTCTGGTTTTAGGGCAAATAAGTTGGTCAAAAAATTGCGTCATTATTTGGTCTATATCTATGTTAAAGCGTCAAAGTTCAAGATTTTTGCTGAAAAAACCATAGGAAAAAGCTATATTCTATTGATTAGTTTATCTAACGGAAATCATAATAGGTTAATAAAAAAGAGAGGAAATCCTCTCTTTCTCTAAATATGATTACAAATTGATATCCTTACTGGAAACCTCAGATTTCACAGCCGGGTTACCTTTCCAGATACTCCACGGCTCAGTTTTGGCTTTGGTAAGGTTGGCTCCCATGGCTATTAGCGTACCTTCACCTAAAGTACAACCATCACGGATAGTAGCATTAACACCAAAGAAAGAATATTCGCCTACCACACAACGACCTGATAATACCACATGAGAAGTAAAATAAACATGGTCTTTGATTTCGCCATGGTGGCCGATATGATTACCACTCCACAATACTACATTATTGCCGATTTTAACAAAAGGCTGAATGGTATTATCTTCAAGTATAAAACAGTTTTCACCAATCTGATCGGTTAAAACGGTTGCTTTTGAACTAATATAGGAGATACAATCATATCCCATTTCTTTAATTTCGCCATACACTTTTGCCCGAATCTGGTTCATCTTGCGCTCGCTCAATGGGGCAAAAAACTTGTATTCTGACGGTGGGAAAAGTTCAAGTACATCTTCAAAAGCTATTAATTGTATACCGCAGAAAGAGGTCTCACCTTCTTTTATATATGCTCTGTTTTTTGTGAATGCTACAATTTCATGCTCCGAGTCATTTGTGAGGTAATAATGGGCTAATTCTGCCACTAATTCGGTACCGAAAACTACTACTTTTGCCATTGGGATTTTGTGTTTTAAACCAACTCAAATTCTTTTAAATACGCATGAATTGCCTCAACCGGGCAAAACATTAATAGGTCAATCATCGAAAGCCAGGGTACAAATTCACTATTGAATTGCTTATACTGAATGGGTTTCGATTTGATAAAATTAATTAAGATTTTATTATCGGCAAAAAGTTGTTTGTCATAGATAGACATTCCGCCGATGGGATTGATATAATGGTCTGCTTTTTCTTGCAGACAAATATCTAAAATACGTTCCTGTGCTTTCAGATGCTGATTATCATAAATAGTAGAACTATCAACAAATTCAGTATTGATTCCTAAATACTGGCAGGGGGCTTTCAGGCTTGTAGTGCAAAGTTCTGCTATATTAGTGGGGTTTGATTGGAACACCTTTGTGAGAATCGCTAAGGTCTCCTGATAAAAAGGAGCTTTCTTGTAAGACTGCTCAATGGTTTTAAAAAACTTCTTACTCCACACTTCCAGATTATCTACTTCAATATCTCTGATTAATCGGTTCTGACTGGCGCTGATTAGTGGAAGAGTAAATAGAGAAGCTTTTCCATTAATCAGAATATTATTCCGGTTAATCCAACCTTTATTGATGTAGGTTACATCATCATAAACTATAAATTTATCCACGGCATTGATTAGTTGAAAGTAACCAACGTAGGGGAAAATGTATGGTTGCATGATTCCGATAGTCATAATTTATTGTTTTTTACAGTTTGAGGCTTCAATTTGCGTAAGAAAAAGGCACTTTCTTCTACGGGGGTATCTTTGTGCGCATCACCTAACCCAAGAGCAATATCTCCTTCCTGATAGGGGAGAACACCTTTAGAATAGAACAAGTATTCTGCTTCAGCAGGGATAGGTTTTACTCTGCTACGGAATGGATGTATTGGAATCAACTTGCGTTTAAATGCTGAACCCCAAAGCGGATATTCAAAATCTTCATGTTCTTGTTGTGTACCCAGAGCCACAATGGCGTTTTTAGGTACAAGTTCGTCAAATTTCTTGTAAGCTTCATAAATATCCGGACGGGCCAATGTCACTTGTTCCATACGAGACATGTTGAAGATATTCCTTTGAGCAAATATCGGGTGAACCCGCGTAAACGCAATACTACAAAAAGCCGAAACACTCACTATCAAACAACAAAGCAATTGCCAGTATTGCCAGATTTTATGTTTTTCGGATAGAACATAAAATGCAACAAGTAAAGGCATGCACCAGACAGCCATATTCAGGAAATATCGCGCTTTAATGGGGTCGTATGGTGCTGAATAACTTAATGACAGAAAATGGAGTATGGCTGCCAGTATTAATATCAGCATACTTTTCTGGGTAGCATTAGTTGTCCGATAATTCCTGATAAAATGATAGAAGAGTATTAGGGTAACGGGTAATACCATTCCAAAACTGATAATTCCCCAATACGGTCTTTCAACATAAAAACGAATAGGATGATCGAACGAGAAAGATGATACTACAGTAAATTTACTTCCTTCTATATTTAGACTTCCTAAAAGTTTATCAGGTATATATCGAAACACATCATTGATTTTTTTACCTGTTTCTGTGCTTCTTAAGCCATCAAGATTCAGAAAATCTGAGGAATAGCGACCCACATTGAGTGCAATATTCTTGATCTTTTCTTTACCTGTATACTCTTCAACCCCATGCCATTTCATCACCATCGGTGGTGCTGAAAGACTGCCCAATGAGAATTTACCCACTTCTTTTATATTGCCAATATAGCCAGTTGGTAGTACATATATAGCAATGCTTATCATGAAGCTACTTATAACTAGATTGATATTCTTATAAAACTCCTTTTTCCTTAAAACCGTATAGATAGCCACAGTAAAAGCTGCCGGAGCAATCAATAAAAAAGTAACCTTATGTCCAATCCAAACCCCTGATATAAGAGCTATCAGGATAATATTAAGTGGCGTAGGTTTTTGTTTGAACGAAAATAAAGTATAAGTCAGAATGCCCAGATAAGCGCTTAATACTATATCGGTTTCGGTAGTGGTAGCCTGTACCAAAGCCGTTGGCAACAAAAGTGTGATAAACCCCACGAAAAGCGAAGCTATAAAGTTCTTGGAGATTTTGTACGCAATACCATAACTTGATAAAGCAAAAGCCCAATAAGATAGATAATGGATTACCTTAAACCCTTTTTCGCCCAATA
Organism: uncultured Emticicia sp.; assembly: GCA_966212365.1. GTDB lineage: Bacteria > Bacteroidota > Bacteroidia > Cytophagales > Spirosomataceae > Emticicia. The sequence continues at coordinate 7,189 of CBIHRH010000171.1, forward strand.
CATGATAAAAGAACATTTGTAGGGTGGGCAATGAGTTCGGGTAAAAATCAATCGTCCAGGTAGTACCTTGCAGGCGATTCATATTGCCATTTTGCAGATAATAGGCGCATTTTACCAGGTGCCCTGTCATGCTATCCCATTCATTCGGAAAGGTAACAAACTCGATAATCAGGTTTAGAGTAGCTGTGATAAATACGCCAATGAAAAGAATCCCTAATGAAATCTTATTGAGAACAGGCTGATTTTGCCAGATGGTTACGAATTTATTTTGGAAGCCTTGAAAGCCTGTTAGTAAATTGAAATGATTATGATTAGCTAGTTGTCTGAAAATGAGATAAAACAGCATAGCTGTTACATTGACCGAAACACCCCAATAGACAGGTTGGTTAATCAGGTCGAATTTAGACAATAAAAACCCTGTTGGAATGATACAAGAAACCAAACCAAGAAACAATTTGAGGCCGTAATCGCTCAGGCTTTCAGAAATGTAGACTGCATTTCGGTGGATTTGCCAGATAAAGAATAAAAAAAGTAGCAGAAATATCCAATACATTCAAATAATAAGGGCTTCTTGAATTACAAAGGTAAGACGGAATAGTGTTCCGTCCTACACTATGAACCTGTTTAAAAAGGACACTAAATCAAAAACTCAAATAAATCGGGTTTTTTGTTAATGTACTCAAACTGGATATTATGGTCTTTCATGCGCTGAACCAACGGCTGATAATCTGCTTTGTTTTTTAACTCAATTCCAACAAGGGCAGGGCCGCGTTCGCGGGACGTCTTTTTGTTATATTCGAATAGTACAATATCATCGGTTGGCCCTAAAACATCATTTAGAAACTCCTTAAATGCCCCGGCACGTTGCGGGAAGCGGATAATGAAATAATGTTTCAGCCCTTCATATAATAAAGAACGCTCTTTGATTTCTTCGGTGCGGGTAATATCGTTATTACCACCGCCAATAATACAAACCACGTTTTTGCCTTTGATTTCGTCTTTCAGAAATTCTAAAGCTGAAACCGATAAAGCGCCTGCAGGTTCGGCTACAATGGCTTCTTCATTATATAATTCAAGAATGGTAGAGCAAACTTTCCCTTCCGGAATGAGAAGGATTTCGTGGTTGAGATTTTGCTTACAGACTTCAAAAGTCAAATCTCCGGCACGTTTTACGGCTGCTCCATCAACAAACTTATTGATTTCATCTAAAGTTACGACGTGTCCGGCTTCCAGAGACTTTTTCATGGTTGGAGAACCCAATGGCTCAACCGCAACCAATTTGGTTTTAGGCGACAATTGTTTGAAAACAGTTGATACGCCTGATGCCAAGCCGCCTCCACCAATCGCAAAGATGAGGTAATCTATTTTAAAATTAGAGTCTTTAAAAATTTCGAGCCCTACTGTGCCTTGTCCTTCAATTACCTGTAAATCATCAAAGGGGTGAATCAAAGTAGCATCCTGCTGTTC
>CBIHRH010000172.1:0-8636 GCA_966212365.1 uncultured Emticicia sp.
GACTTATAGCCGGCAATAGAGCGTTTATTGAATCAATGCGCCTGACTACCGGTATTATATTGGTATCAGGTGATAATCTGCTGATGAGCGAGTATTTCGACCGACGCTTTATAGAATTCTGGCAGGCGCTTTACACACGGGGGCTTAGCGGAGAATCTTTCAAAGAAGAAGCCTATATTACAGGGCTATTAGGCGTTGAAAACTCGTGGATCGAGATAAGCATCAACCCGATTATAGATAACAGTGAGATTTCAGGGCTAGCCTGTTATTCAAGAAATATAACCAGACAGAAATCCCTGCAGGATAGCCTCAGCCAAAGCGAAGAGCGTTTTCGGGCATCCTTTCAGTTTTCGGCAGTAGGTCTGGCCATTGTTAGTTTAGATGGAAAATTCCTGACTGTCAATGAAAGCTTATGCCAGATTTCTGGGTATACTGAGGATGAACTCAAACAACTGAGTTTTCAGGATATTACTCACCCGGATGATCTGGAGTCAGATATGAAATCGATGAAAGAGCTTTTGATTGGGAAAAGAGAGTCATATAAAGTAGAGAAAAGATATATTCATAAAGCTAAACACATTATCTGGATACAGTTGGCTGTATCATTAGTAAGGCATAAATATGGCGAGCCACTCCATTTTGTTTCGCAGATTCAGGATATTACGCAAAGAAAGAGAGATGAGTTACATCTGATAGCTCTGAACCTGAATCTGAATCAAAGAGCCGAACAATTGGCTGCTACTAATGCAGAACTGGAACAATTTGCCTATATTGCTTCGCACGATTTGCAGGAACCCCTGAGGATGATTACTGGCTTTCTGACACAATTAGATAAGAAGTATAAAGACCAACTGGACGATAAGGCCAGACAATACATACACTTTGCAGTAGATGGGGCCATCAGAATGAGAACGATTATTCTTGATTTATTAGAGTATTCAAAAATAGGGCGGAAAGAATACCAACTCGATTGGATAAATATGAATGAACTTGTGCAGGAAGTAGCACAAAAAAATATCTGGCTTGAAGAAGGCGTGCAGATTGAATGGAAAGATTTGCCGGTTATTTACGGAGCCAGATTACCGCTTTATCAGGTAATACAGAACCTGATTTCTAATGCTATTAAATACAGGAAAAAAGAAGAAAAACCCAGAATTGTTATCACTGCCTTAAATAATCATGAATATTGGCAATTTTCGGTGACAGATAACGGAATAGGTATAGAACCACAGTTTTTTGAAAAAATATTTGTGCTTTTCCAGCGATTACATCATAAGGAAGAGTACTCGGGTACAGGTATCGGGTTAGCCATTTGTAAGAAAATCATTGAAAATCATAATGGCAGGATATGGGTGGAATCAGAATATGGTAAAGGTAGTACATTTCATTTTATCATTAATAAGTAATTTCTGAATATAAGTCCCTTAACTCTATCATACATAACTAATTATGGAACCTATACATATATTATTAGTTGAAGACAATGAAGGAGATATTTTTTTGACAACAGAGGCATTGCAGGAAAGCAAAATTGCCAATCAGTTAAGTACTGTAAGAGATGGCTGGGAGGCCATGCAGTATTTAGAGAAAAAAGGAAGTTATGCTGCTGTGCGAATGCCTGATTTAATATTATTAGATGTGAATTTGCCAAAAATGAATGGGCATGAAGTATTGATAGCCATAAAGTCTAATGAGAGTCTGAAGCATATACCTGTTATTATGCTTACTACTTCTTCATCTGAGAAAGACATTTATCAGTCATATAGAAATTATGTAAATTGTTATATTACTAAACCTATTGATGCAAGCGATTTCCTGAAAGTTGTTGCATCTATCGAACATTTCTGGATTTCTATTGTTACGTTGCCTAAAGCTTTAAATAATTAAACAGACTCTTTAATGTCAGTTTTTACGAAACAACTAAATATTCTGATAGTAGAAGATAACCCCGGAGACTATTTCCTGATAGAAGAATATCTGTCAGAAGGAGCATTTCCGCATAGTATCTTTCATGTCAAAACTTTAGTTGATTTAAAAGCAAAATTACTGACAAACACCCCTTTCGATATTATCCTGCTCGACCTCTCATTACCGGATGGAGATGGCGAAATATTAGTAAAAGAAGTATTAACTGTTGCACAACAAATACCTGTGATTGTATTGACAGGCTATGCAGATAAGGATTTCGGCATCAGAAGTTTATCATTGGGGGTAGCCGATTATTTGCTGAAAGATGAACTGAGCGCTTCGTTACTTACCAAGAGTACATTGTATAGTATCGAACGCCGAAAGATAAATATCTCATTAAGGGAATCTGAAAAAAAATACAAAGAACTTTTTCATATGAACCCCGTACCTATGTGGGTGTATGAAATCAGTACGCTACAATTTTTAGATGTTAATCAGGCAACTGTTGATTTTTATGGCTACTCGAAAGAGGAGTTTCTTAAAATGAATATTCTGCAGATACGGCCTAAAGAGAGTGTCCCCGAATTGATTGAAGCCATTCAGGAAATCAGAAGTAAAGGACAAAGTACCAGAAAAATCTGGCAACATGTGAAAAAAAACGGCGAACTGATTTATGTAGAAGTTGAAGGGAATGTCATTGAATTTGCCGGAAAAAAATCCCGTCTGATATTAGCGACAGACGTAACTGAAAAATTAGAAGTAGAGAACGCCCTGAAAATAAGTGAGCAGCGATTCAGAGCATTGGTGCAAGATGGGGCTGATTTGATAACGATTATTGACAACGATGGAAACTTCAGGTATGTAAGTCCTAATCATGAAGCCATTGTTGGTTATGAACCCACCGAACTTTTATACAGAAATGTATATGACTTTATATATGATGATGATTTAGAGCGAATCCGGAAAACGACTAACGGGCTTAATTTTCATAAGAGTGTCAGTATAGCGCCTTACCGCTTTAAGCATGGCAAAGGCAAGTGGGTATGGTTAGAGACAACCATTACTAATATGCTGACTGACCCTGCTATAGAAGGGATTGTAACGAATTCGAGAGATATTGGTAAGCGGATAGAATATGAAACAATGCTCAGGCAAACCAATGAGCGTTACGAAGCCGTAGCACAGGCAACCAGTGATGCTATCTGGGACTGTGATCTGAGAGTGAAGAAAACCTTCATTTCGGGTAATGGGTATCAGAAACTTTTCGGTTATCCTTTCATAAACGAATACCTGGATATGAATTTCTGGGAAGACCATTTGCACCCTGAAGATAAAGGACAAGCGCTGAAAAATCTTGATAATGCACTGGCAAATGGACAATCGCAGTGTTCGAGTGAATATCGTTTTCTGAAAGCGGACGGTGAATACGCTTATGTACACGACAGAGCTTTTATTATTTATGAAAATAATGAGCCTGTCCGCATTCTGGGAGCCATGCAAGACATTACTACCCGGAAATATCAGGAGAGTATTCTTGCCATCGAAAAAGGTATTTATGCTTTAAATGCCACCGCTGGTATTTCACTGGATGATATTTTAGAAAAACTAATTGATGAAATAGAAGATTTAATCCCTCATTCACTGTGTTCGATAGTGCAGCTGAAAGATGGTAAAACACTGCACCATATAGCAGGAGATGCCATCCCCGCTAAATACATTGTAGATATTGATGGTTTAGAGATTGGCCCTGCCACAGGTTCGTGCGGAACTGCTATGTTTGTGGGTAAGCCTGTGATTGTTACAGACATCGAGCATGATCCGTTATGGGATAATTATCGATACCTTGCTGTTGAGCATCATTTCAATGCTTGTTGGTCAATACCTATTAAAAAGAGCGATGGGGAGGTAATAGGTAGTTTTGCAACCTATTATTTAAATAAGAAATCTCCTAAACCACACGAAATCAGTTTTATTGAGCGTGCTGCAAATCTGGTAGGCGTTCTACTCGAAAACCGGGAGGCAAGCGAAAAAGTAAAACAATCGAACGAGCGCTACGATATTGTCATGAAGGCCACCACTGATACCATTTGGGATTTGGATATTATCAAAGACCGGATTACCTATAACAAAGGTATCAACAAAGTTTTTGGATATTCATTAGATTATCTGCACGTCGACAATGTGCAGGATTGGTGGAGAGGAAGTATACATCCCGACGATTTAAAGAAAGTAACTAACACGCTGAACGATGTTTTTGAAAAAAAGCAATCAAATATCCAGATTGAATACCGTTTCCGCTGTGCCGATGGTTCTTATAAATATGTACTGGACAGAGGCTTTATTGTGGTAGACAATGACCATAATCCTATCAGGATTATTGGTGCCATGCAGGATATTACCCGCCAGAAGGAAGAAGAAAATCGGTTAAGGCTTCTGGAGTCAGTCATTACCCATGCAAATGACGCGGTTATGATTACAGATGCAAAGCCTCCAGGCGACCCGGGGCCGACTATACTCTATATAAACGATGCTTTTACAAAAATGACCGGATATAGCAGAGAAGAAGTAATCGGCAAAAATCCGAGGTTTCTGAATGGAAAGAATACCAGTACTGAAGAGTTAGAAAAACTAAGGGCGGCCTTGGAGAGTAAGGAAAATTGTGTAATAGAGCTAATCAATTATAGGAAGAACGGTGAGGAATTCTGGATAAATATGTCTGTTGCACCAATGGCTGATAATACTGGTGTATTTACACATTGGATAGCCATTCAGAGAGATGTAACAGAGCGGAAGAACAGAGAAATTGAACGTGAACAATTGATTAAGGATTTGAACAGCAGTAATGAGGACTTGAGACACTTCTCTTATATCACCTCTCATAATTTCAAAGCGCCTTTATCAAATCTGATAGGACTTCTGAATATAATTGATGATATGCCTATCGAGAATCCGATGATGAGCCAGATTATTCAGGGTTTTAAAACATCTACTCATTTATTGAATGATACAATCAATGACCTGGTGAAGATTCTGATAATCAGAGATAGTGATTCAATAGACCTGAAAAATATTTCGTTCGCAAAAATAATGGAGCAGGTAATGACCCAGGTAGAAAACCTGATAATTGAGTCTGAAGCTAAAATAGAAACACATTTTAAAAGTGCCCCGTCTGTTTTTTTCAATGAAACTTATCTGGAAAGCATCTTACTCAATTTATTGACCAATGCCATTAAGTATAGGTCTTACGCAAGACCTTTAAGAATAAATGTCAGCACTAAAAATCATGGCGATTTTATCGTATTAACTTTTGAAGACAACGGCATTGGAGTAGATTTAGAAAGACATCGGGAAAAAATGTTTGGCTTATATCAGAAATTTCATGACAGACCTAATAGTAAAGGTATGGGGTTATATTTAATACGGTCGCAACTCGAAAGCCTTGGAGGGAGTATAGATATTGAAAGTACAGTTGAGATTGGAACTAAATTCATTTTAAAATTCAAAATCCGAGATGATAAAAAAACTTCTTTGCATTGATGATGACGTAACCACATTGATGCTCATTAAGATGGTAATAGAAAAAGCCGCTTTTGCCAAAGAAGTAGTAACCGCTATGAATGGCAAAGAAGCACTGCAGTATTACGAAGATTTATTAAATGATTCGGCTGAGAAAAAAGCAGATTATCCCGGACTGATTTTTCTGGATTTGAACATGCCTATCATGAATGGCTGGGAGTTTCTGGATGAATTTGTGAATAATTTATTGCCGCATTTCCCTGATACCAAAGTGGTGATTCTTTCTTCGTCGGCAAATCCGGTTGATAAAGAGAAAGCTAAACAATATTCAATTATCATCGGATATATTTCAAAACCTATTACTGCCGACTTATTAAAGATGTTGGTAAAGAAATAATCTGAATTTGCTAATTTTGATGCCACAACCCGAATAACGACAAATGTCGGTAAACTCAAAAGAAGAATGCAGATTTTCAATACCATCGCAGAAACACAGTATTATCTTAAGACCCAACAGAAGTCAGACAAAACCATTGGTTTTGTGCCTACAATGGGGGCTTTACATGCAGGTCATATCTCTTTGATTGAGTCTTCAAAAAAAGAAAATGACCTCACCGTTTGTAGTATTTTCGTTAATCCCACACAATTCAATAATCCTGAGGATTTGAAAAAGTATCCTCGTACACTTGAAAAAGACTGCGAGATGCTGCAAGCCGCGCAATGCGATGTAGTATTTGCTCCTTCTGCCGAAGAAATGTATCCGGTATTACCTAAACTCAGATTTGATTTTGGTACTTTAGAAACTGTGATGGAAGGCAAATTTCGTCCTGGTCATTTCAACGGGGTAGGTATTGTAGTATCTAAACTCTTCCATATTGTTAAACCTGATAAAGCCTATTTCGGACTCAAAGACCTGCAACAGGTGGCAGTTATCCGCCAGATGGTGAGTGATTTAAGTTTTGACCTAGAGATTATTCCTTGCCAAACCTTAAGAGAGGCTGATGGACTGGCAATGTCATCACGAAATATGCGTTTATCAGCCGAAGCCCGTGCTTTAGCGCCACACATTCACAAAGCCTTGACACTTGCCAAAGAGAAATTGCAAAGTGGAGAATCATCAGCTAATACACAGGCTTTCGCAGCCGAATACTTCAAAAACTATCCTGAATTTGAACTGGAATATCTGGAAATAGCAGATTTTGATTCCTTAGAGCCTATCACACAAGCGAATATACCCGGCAAGACAGCCATTTGTATAGCTGCATTTTTAGGGGGTGTACGTCTGATTGATAATATTGTTTTCTGAGAAGATTAATCTTCCGGATAAGGCACAAATACGAATCCGGCAAATTCGTTTTCAATTACAAAAAGACAACTATATTCTTCCGGATTTTTGTAGTTTTCTTTAAATAATTCAATCGATTCTTCCCCTATCAGTTTGCGCTGAACAAACTCATCGAGAAAAGAAGCTTTATAATCGAATTGGGTTTTAAAATCGGCACGGCCGAATAGCAATTGACCTACTTCAACAGGTGTTTTGGTCAAAACAAAAATAGGATTTTCAGAAAACCCGCGTTTTCTGATCTGGTAAGATGCTTCTTTCAGGTGGTCGGCCACAATCACAAAATCTTCTGAAACCCTACCCATCATCTTCTTGTCTAATTCCGGTGAATTAGCATCATCTAAAATTGTATTTTCGTTTGAATGATTGATCATGTCTAAATTTATTGAGTGATTTAGTGAATGAGTGATTAATTGTCTGAACTGTGATTTACCTGATTTAATGATTTTCCTGATAAAACAAAATATGATTTTAATATAGAATCAATTAATTCATATTAATCAGTTAAATCATAGTTCAAGACTAATCACTAAATCACTCATTCACACAATCACTCAATTTTTCTACAGCCTCGCCGCTATCAAAAGCCCTAAATCTTTGTATCGTAAATTAAATCTTTGAGCTATCGGGAGATTGGTTAGACTTCCTTTATAACTATATACTCCTTTAGTAAACCATTGTTTGGCAAAAATCATTTCCTCAATGCCACCCACTGCACCGGTTTTTAGTAAAAACGGTGTAAATACATTACTCAGGGCAATACTTGCTGTATGAGCAACTCGCGAAGCAATGTTTGGCACACAGTAGTGCGTTACACCATATTTCTGAAAAGTTGGTTGCTTATGGGTCGTCATTTCAGAGGTTTCAAAACAGCCCCCCTGGTCTATGGAAACATCTATAATAATAGAATTTTTCTTCATGCGCGATACCATTTCCTCAGTAACTACCATTGGTGTTAAGCCGTCTTCTGCACGCATAGCTCCAATCACCACATCTGCCCTTTCTAATTCTTTGGTAAGGGTCTCAGAATCAATGATAGAAGTATATATCTGCTGTCCTATGGTATATTTAATACGTTGCAGGCGATAAATATGCTGGTCGAAAACCTTGATTTCTGCCCCTAATGCATGGGCGGCTCGGGCGGCATATTCACCTACTGTTCCGGCACCTAAAATCACTACCTTAGTAGGAGGCACGCCTGTAATTCCACCTAAAATAATGCCTCTTCCATTATGTACACTACTCAATAATTCGGCTGCTACCAACATTACGGTGTTTCCGGCTATCTCGCTCATTGCTCTGATTATGGGCAAACCACCGACTTTATCCTGTATCAATTCAAAACTGATACCCGTGATTTTCTTTTCATTCAGCCGCTCAAAATACTTCCTGTCAAGATTAGGAATATTCAGTGTTGAAATAACAGTCTGGTCGTTTTTCAGATAACTGATTTCTTTTTCAATTAAAGGCTCAATTTTCAGAATCACATCAGCTTCAAAAACTTCTTCTGGCGAATAGGCAATCTTTGCTCCGGCCTCGCTATAATCATTGTCTGAAAATTTAGCTCCCTCTCCGGCACCTTTTTCAATCATTACCTCATGCCCGTTCCGCACCAATAAGCTTACCGCTTCAGGCGTAAGAGCAATTCGGCTCTCTTGCAAGGAAATTTCTCTCGGCAGACCAATAAAAAGGCTTCGGTTGCCTTTTTTGACCAATTCCGGAGATTCTTGCGGGGTAAGTACTGATTGACGTGCTAGTTCAGAAACAGATTGACCTGTCATAGGTTAGTTACGTTTATGTTAATTGCCTGTTATGGATTAATTCAATGTCAAATTTCGGCTATTTTCGTCAATAACTTCTATCTGAATAG
>CBIHRH010000173.1:0-8627 GCA_966212365.1 uncultured Emticicia sp.
AATGAAAAGACTTGAGAATGTAACTGTAGACAGGAGAGGAGATTACGGTTCCGGGCTTTTCATATTTACAGGTGGCTTACCTGAAGGCCAATTATCAGAAAAGCAACTTACTTTTCTTAGAACTGGATTTGAATCAATTACTGGAATTGACAGTAAAATAAATGGGACATATCTAGTATCATTCAATAATAAGTACGTAAAAAAATGGTACTCTAATTTTTTTAGTAGTTCGCACATTTTAGATATAGAAAATACAGCCGAAACTGAAGCGGCTTATAATTATCTTCATGACAGACTTTTTCTTGATTAATATAACAACTTATCAGTGGCTATTGTAAAATTTTAAAACCTAACTAAGTTATTTCTATGAGACGACTACCCATATATTTCCTGATTGACGTTTCTGAATCTATGGTTGGTGAGCAGATTCAACAGGTAGAGGAAGGAATGGCAACTATTATTAAAACGCTTAAAACTGACCCATACGCCTTAGAAACCGTTTGGATAAGTATCATTATATTCGCCGGCCAACCCAAAACACTCTCTTCACTCGAAGAATTGGTCAGCTTTTATCCACCCAGATTCCCGATTGGTAGTGGTACTTCTCTTAGCACTGGCCTTGGCCAGCTGATGTTCGAACTACGTAATAATTTAGTAAAAAATACACCGGAGAAAAAAGGAGATTACAAACCTATCGTTTTCTTATTTACAGACGGAGTACCTACTGACGATACAAAAGCTGCCATAGCAGAATGGAAGCAGAACTGGGCCCAAACTGCCAATATGGTTGCCATTACTTTTGGTGATGAAAGCAATACACAGGTCTTAAGTCAATTAACGAAGAATGTTCTTTTATTTAAAAATACAGATGCTAATGCCTACAAGCAGTTTTTCGAATGGGTAACCAACTCTATCAAGACCAATAGCGAGAGTGTAGATAAAAATACAACAGGTTTTGAATTAGCAGATTTTGATGAAAATATCATTACTAAAATTGACCTGACAAAAACCCCACCGCCTCATTCAAATGTTGACAACAATTATGTTATACTTTCGGCAAAATGTCAGAATACCAAGCGCCCTTATCTTATCAAGTATAAAAAGGCTATTAATCCTTCCTCTTATGGCGGGCTCAATTATCAAACCATGAGTTATCGTCTGGTAGGTGGTTATCAGGTTGATAATACCTATTACGAACTATCAGATGGTAATGAGACCAGTCTCAAAATAAACACAAGCGAACTGGTTGGAGCGCCTTCATGCCCTAGCTGTGGCAATCAACATGCGTTTGCTGTTTGTGTATGCGGAAAGATTCATTGCATTGGAGACGAACAGGTAAGTACCTGTCCCTGGTGTGGAACACAAGGAACTTATGGCTATGGATCAGGTGGTATGGATATCAACAGAACCCAAGGATAATTACAACCATGTCAGAAGTAAAAGGGTATATTCAAGCGCTGTTGACACAAAATGGTATTACCATATCTTCAAATAAATCTACGCTTTTTCAGCAATTTGTAGACGATGAAGCTCATATCTCTCTTTTTAACCAAATAAAAGAAACCCAGAAATTACTAATGGATAAATGGGAACTTAAAAATAAAATTGACGATATTCAAAGACAGTCAATTACTATTCCGAACGGAACAGTTGGGAAAAACTATTCGGCAAAAATAGAAATACAAAAATGGAAGTGGCATGATATTGATTATCTGGCATTTGAAGGACTTACTGAAATTGGCCTGGAGTATAGCCCTGCCAATGAGTGGATTTCAGGAATACCAATACAAAGCGGTGATTTGAAAATACAAATGAAATTCAGAATAAGAGGAGAAGCTGATGATTCTGAACTTCATAGAAAAACCATCTCTTTAGTGATAAACCCTGACCCAAAATCACTCTGGAAAAATATTGAAAGCAATAAAGAGGCACCTTATTGGAAAGCAGATAATGTAGCCGAAACGAGCTCTTTAGGTGACAGACATATCGTGATAGCGTCAAAAAGGGGGCGTTCACACGCAAATGTCGGCTCATTCAGAGATGATGATTTTGCTTATAAACACTTTGAAGACACAGGATGGAGCATAGTAACTGTGGCTGATGGTGCCGGTTCTGCAAAACTTTCAAGACAAGGCTCAAAATTAGCCTGTCAGAAAACAGTCGAGTTTTTTGAAAACCACTTTTCAAAAGAACTGCTTGACGAAATGCAACTTTTTTTTGACTCAGAAGAGACAAAAAATCTAATCGGGTTCCCCGACGAACTGAATCTCAAAATCATTAAAGAACTTTATCAGATAAGTCGGTTTGTTTATACCGAAATAACTAATTTCGCCACTAAAACAGAAAATCCCTTAAAAGATTTTCATTCAACGCTCATATTCTGCCTGTTCAAAAAAATACCGGCAGGGTATGCCCTACTAACTTTTGGTGTGGGCGACTGCCCCATCGTATTGCTTGATAGGGAAATCTCAGATACCAGATTACTCAATTGGCTGGATGTAGGAGAATATGGTGGAGGCACACGATTTATTACCATGCCCGAAATCTTTAGTTCAGATAAATTACAGACAAGGTTCAAGGCTACGATTATAAGAGACTTTTCTTACCTTTTCTTAATGACTGACGGCATTTATGACCCTAAATTTGTGGTTGAAGCAAACCTTGAAAAAATTGAAAACTGGAAAGAGTTCTTATCAGATTTAGACGGCAATAATGAAGAAGGTGTAAAAGTAGATTTGCGGACAGACAATACACAAATTGCCGATCAATTAGCTAACTGGTTAGATTTCTGGAGTGCCGGTAATCATGATGACAGAACCCTGGCCATAATATTTTAAAAAAAATATGAGCAATATTATTACAGTAAAGTCGATTATTAATGGCAATTCGTACCAGTATGTAGATGGCGAGCCCAATAGAGGTGGTATGAAAGATGTGTATTTCAGCCCTGATCGAAAATACGTGGTGGCCATTTTTCGCGATAAGCAGGATTTTAATCAGCGTGAACGCCTTATCAAAATCACAGATAAGTATTATAAACAGATTAAAGAAAAAGATGCCGGAGATTATTACCTGGACGAGATTTACCGTTGGCCGACAGACGTTATCGAAATCAATGGCAAAGTTGGTATTATCGTTCCGATCTATAATTCCAAATTCTTTTTTAAGAAAGGCTATACTTCTGGTGACCTATTGAAAGGCAAAGAAAAAAATGGGAAGTGGTTTGCGGGAGCCAAATTCAGAAACAGTAAATTTCCTTTAAGTTTAGATGCATCTGAACTCGGAAACTGGATGAGTTATTATCAGGTTTGTGTGAACTTATCAAGGGGAGTAAAGAAGATGCACGCAATGGGATTATCTCATTCTGATCTTTCTTATAATAACGTATTGGTGGACCCGATTACAAAATCGGCTTGCATGATAGATTTGGATGGTCTTGTAGTGCCTGGTCTGTTTCCGGCAGAGGTTATCGGCACTGCGGATTTCATTGCACCTGAAGTACTGGCAACCAAGCATTTAGATAAGAACGACCCCAACAGGAAACTACCCCGCAGAGAGACAGATTTACACGCACTTGCCTGTCTAATTTATATGTATCTGCTGCACAGGCATCCGTTGAAAGGGGGAAAAGTACATGATTTAGATACAGAAAAAGATGATTTGCTTTCGATGGGCGAAAAAGCGCTTTTCGTTGAGCATCCAACCGACAAAACTAACAGGCCCAAATTAGATCAGGTATCAAAATGGGATTTATACTGGGCAGATATTAATAAACTGCCTTACACTATCACCGGACCTTATCTGAAGGCTCTTTTCGAGAAAGCATTCATTGATGGCCTGCACCACCCTATCCAGAGACCTACGGCTGACGAATGGGAGCAAGCATTGTTGAAAACCACAGATTTGATGCAACCGTGCAGTAATTCGGCCTGTGAGCAAAAATGGTATGTTTTTGATAATATGAATACCCCGAAATGTCCGTTTTGTGGCACCCCACATCAAGGCACCTTACCGATTCTTGATTTATATTATCAGTTTAAACCTGGTGTCTGGAAACCAGAGAATCACCGCTTAATGGTATATCATAATCAATATTTATTCCAATGGCATGCAAACCGGAATATCGTTCGGAATGAAAAACTGACAGATGCTAAAAAAGTACCTGTCGGATACTTTACTTTTCATCAGGGTAAATGGGTTTTAGTCAACCAGAAACTAACGTCTCTGAAAGATTTAACAGAAAATAAAGAAGTACCTATGAATAGTATGGTTGAACTAACCGACGGTAAGAGGCTACTCCTATCAAATGAAGAAGGCGGAAGAGTAGTAAATATTACCCTTGCTAATAAATAAACCAGTACTTAGATGTATTATGTAGTCAGAAATAGTCAGCAATATGGCCCCTATTCGATAGACGCCCTGAAAAGCTATGTTGAAGACGGAAAGATTTTATTAGCTGACCAGATAGTTTCATCAAATGCTCCTAAAAAGGAAACTGTAAGAGACGTTTTCAACCAGCATAAAGTGACGATTAATATTGCAAGTGCTGGTAGTATTCCGCAACAGCTCAACCAAATCGGGAAAGACTTATTGGCACCGGGTTTATCTTTTATCAAAAAAGATTTAATCAAAGACCAGAAAGTGCTATACTTAGCCTTTATTGGTTTAGCTCCAGCCTTCTTGATTACATTTACTTTAGCGTCTTATATTACTTTTTATGCCATTGCTTTATATTTCTCAATTATCTGGGGTGTATTCTTCTTTTTCATGTTCAAAACCAAACAAGTGGATGGTAAAAAGACAATTCTCCTGTTTTTTACCACACAAGTGGCCGCTTTTGTTCTGACAAGCGTTCAGAGTTTCCCCCCTATGAGCTATTTATATGCCTTAACAGAGTCTGATAGTTTTTTTGGGCGGCTAATAGGTTTTATCTTTGGCGTAGGTTTTACAGAAGAGCTCATCAAGGCTTTACCTCTGTTCTATTTTGTCAGAACAGCCAAAGAGCCATTGATTCCGCAAACACTGGTCTATTACGGCTTGATTTCGGGTATTGGGTTCGGTGTATTAGAAGGAGTACTCTATCAGACCACAACCAATACCACACTGGAGTATAGTCATGCGTTTTTTATGAATATCGCAAGGCTTACCTCTTTGCCTTTTCTGCATGCTATTTGGGCAGCTATAGCAGGCTATTTCATTGCCTTTGCTAATCTATACCCTAAGTTCAGAAAAGCACTCTATTTATTTGCCATTGCCGTGCCTGCCATACTTCATGGTATCTATGATGTATTAGGTTGGGGACTATTAGGACTAACCAGCACGCTGTTTTCAGTTTTCTTATTGATGTTTTATCTGAAAAAAAGTAGTGACTATCAAAATAAACTTATAACAATAAAATAAAAAAATGACTGAATTTCTTCAAACCATGAGTCAATTATGGCAACAAATTATTGACAACCCTATTCCCTCCCTTGCAATTATCGGAAATTTAATAATCATAGAAAGTCTTCTGTCTGTTGATAATGCTGCTGTATTGGCAACAATGGTAATGGATTTGCCCGCCAAGCAAAGAGACAAGGCTCTTAAATACGGTATTATAGGAGCCTATGTTTTCAGAGGGCTTGCTTTATTATTTGCTTCCTTCCTGATAGAAATCTGGTGGTTAAAACCTGCCGGAGGGGTATTTTTACTATACCTGGTATATGACTGGTGGAAGGGCAAGCAAACAGAAAGCGAAGAAGACGATTTTGTTGATAAAAAAGAAAATTGGCTTTACAAACTAACTGTTGGAACATTCGGAAATTTCTGGGCGACAGTAGCTTTAGTTGAGGTGATGGATATGACTTTTTCAATTGATAACGTACTGGCGGCCGTAGCTTTCTCAAAGAATATTATTCTGATATGGCTGGGAGTATTTATTGGTATTCTGGCGATGCGTTTTGTAGCACAGGCTTTTGTTAAGCTGATGGAAAAGTATCCGTTCTTAGAAACCTGTGCCTTTATTGTTATTGGTATTTTAGGTATAAAACTAACTATCTCGCTTTATACTCATTTTGACCCATGTAGTTCATTCTCTGTATTCATGGAAGGCGAGCATGCTTGTCTTGAACATCAGGGACTTCCAATTCCGGAAGGACACTCAATGGTTTGGGGAGATATTATTACTTCGATTCTGACAATCGCGATTTTCATAGTTCCGATTATTGTTTCCCGCTTTACCCCATCTTCGAAAAAAGCTTAATTGCTGAATTTCATGGGGCCATTTCAAAAGTATTAATGAAGAATGAACAAAGGCCAGAAAAATTCTGGCCTTTGTTGGTAATAATCTCTTTTAATTTTCCAGGCATAATATAACCCCTAAATCCTCCTAACCCGCACATTCTTAAAATAAACCCGCTGCCCATGATGCTGGAGCATGATATGCCCCTCTTTATAGGCCTGAAAACGTGGATTCTTGCTATACTTGCTTCTGATGAGGAGCTCTCTCACGGCCTGGCTTCCTATTTCAAAATCCAGTACTTTGTTACCATTCAGCCAGTATTCTACATGACCATCTTTTTGTATCAAACGGGCTTTGTTGAATTGGCCAATGGGCATCAGCTTCTTATTCATTGGCCGGATCAAATCATATAAAGAACCTGCTGACCGAACAGCGGCTGTATCGTTGAAATACTTATCATCCAGTATCTGAATCTCAAAATTATCTAACCAGTTAGGGCTATTACCATTGTTGGAAACCATAGCTTTATCTTCCTGCAAATGAAAAAATATACCCGAGTTGGCAGCTGTATCAACAGCCCATTCCAGTTCCAGTTCAAAGTTCCCGAACTGTTCTTTTGTAACTAAATCAACATTCTTTACTTTCGGAATCGTCTGAAGTGTTCCGTCTTTAATAACCCAGACTCCCTCAGGAAATTTATCCATTTTGTAGCCTCTGAGGCCGTCTGCACTCTTGCCATCAAATAGAGTAATCCATTTACCGGGTGTTTGGGCTGAGGATGCCAATCCACAACACATCGTTAATAATATAAGAAAGTTTTTTTTCATTCTGGTATTAATATAGTGATCAGGAAAATCATAGAGACGCCATGCATGTCGTCTCCAAGGGTTCACGAATAGAAGATAATCTACCTATTGCAATTCATTCTCCAAACTTCATTTATTGGATTAGATACGCCTTTGGAGACGCCATGCATGTCGCCTCTACGGTCATATAATTATTTCTTTTTCAAATTCTCAAACAAAAACACTCCATTCTTATTCGCTATCACGATATCAACTTTTTTGTCTTTGTTGATATCTTGGGCGACAATGTTTAGTCCTGCACCGGAGTCATTGTCGATTACATGTTATGTATAGTAAGGTTCTTTACCGGGCGTAAATTCAAAATATAATAAATAGGCTGCATCTGCATCGCCCGGGTCGCGACCGTGATGCGCCAGGAATCTTTTTCCGGTGATATACTCTTTCTTGCCATCGCCAGTCAAATCGGCCATGATAGATGAATGAGTCTGTGCAGTTGTCTTGCTCATTGTATGCGTCATGAAATCTATTTTGCCGTCTTTTTCTACCTGTTCATGATACCAGATACCCAAGGCATGGGCAGAGGCACTCACTACGTCGTTCTTGCCATCGCCATTTACATCCAATACCTGCATGTGAGAGCAAGGTTCGCCTAAATTGGCCGGATGAAATTCCCAGTTACCGGCGCTATTGTCTTTCGTTCCCTTATACCAGCCTTCGCGCACTACCACATCTTTAATACCATCTTTGTCGATGTCGCCTAAGCCGATACCATGCGAGAATATTTCTGTTCCGGCCACGTTTTCTTTGGTGATGTTATGACGCTTCCATGTGGTTTCGCCTTTTCTGGTTGGGGCTTGAAGCCATACAATCTGTTTCTTGTTTTTATCTCCGCAAAGAATATACAGACGACCATCACCATCAATATCAATAAAGCACGGCGATTCATTAGAAATCCCTACCGATTCATCAATAATATGTTTAGCCCATTGCCCCGGTTTATTCTTAGGATTTTCAAACCAGAAGCCTACTTTGCCGGGAAAATCAACAATCACCACATCATCCCAACCGTCCAGGTTTACATCCATTCCCAGATTCAGAAACGACTCACTATACTCTTTACGCGGGTCAAAAGTACGTGATGGGGCCATTTCATGACGTGTCCAGTTTGGTGCTTCAAACCAATAGTATCCTGCCACAATATCCATTTTACCATCTTTATTCAAATCTGCCACAGCCACTCCCTCAGAAATAAAATCTCTGGTGAGAGTAGTCTTCTTCCAATCAGGTGAAGTTTGCGCGGAAACGATGTTCGCCCCCAGGCATCCTATTAGTATCGTTGTTAGTTTTATATTTTTGTTCATATATAGTCTGTTTTATTCATTCGTTTTTTTCTAAGTGCCCGAGTTTTTTGCTCACTCGGGCCATAGACTACATTCATACACAGCGGCAATAAGACAAAATTTAAAATATACAAAAATAAAAAAGCCGTCCGAGGTTTTCCATCAGACGGCTTTTCCCAATCGAAAGCGATCGATTATTTCTTTGCCGGTTCGGTTGTCGTGGCCGCTGCTTCGGTTTTATACTCCTCGTTCAGGCCGCTG
>CBIHRH010000174.1:0-8621 GCA_966212365.1 uncultured Emticicia sp.
CACCAAAAAAGCTTCAAAATCACGGTATTTGCTGGCTTGGGTCTGTTGGTAAGTTAGACCCCATTTGGGTGTACGCAGAAACCATATTCCCCAAACTGAGAATCCAACTAAGGCAGCACCTCCTAAAGTTAAAGCCCATTCAATCGGCATTACCGAGAAATAATAACGATAGGTAAATATCGAAAATCCAAAGGCTGCTAGGCCAACCATTACCATCTTCCTGTCTTGATTTTTCAGTCCAAAAACCAGATAAACAAATGGAACGGCAATTGTGAATATATAGAACAATGGTGCAAACGAGATTTGTGTTGAGTCAGTAAGACTATTTAAGAGCGCATTACCTTCCCTGACTACCATATAGTTTCCACCCAGATAAAAAGTTATCAGGCTGCCCGTTTCAATACATATCTGTGCATCGGTATAATAAGCCGAATTATCTTTCTTTTTCCACCATCTGGCAAATACAAAACTAATAACCGATACTCCCATAATCACAAAAGGAACTATCAGTTTGCCAATGGGCCATTCAACGGTAAGGGTAAACCAAAAACATATCCAGACTACAAAAATGGCAATGCCAACAAAAGGGTCGCCATAGCGTAACAGGAATGGTATAAAAATGATTAACGATAAAAAATAGTATGAATATAGAGACAATTTAAAATCAGTAAAAGCAAAAACGGCAGTCAGGAATGAACCAATTGCCACATAAAGAAAGGCATTATCTGTACCTGAGCGATAGAGTTTTCTGGTTCTGATAAAATATTCTAATAAATAGACCAAAGTCGCCCCATATATCACCGAAACAACGCCT
Organism: uncultured Emticicia sp.; assembly: GCA_966212365.1. GTDB lineage: Bacteria > Bacteroidota > Bacteroidia > Cytophagales > Spirosomataceae > Emticicia. The sequence continues at coordinate 815 of CBIHRH010000174.1, forward strand.
AATCCTGTGCTTGTTTCTATCAAAGACGCCAGTAATGTCACGGCCAGAAAACCAAAAGTAGCAGAAATAGCCAGATTACTCAATAAAGATATTAGGCTGATAAAACTCTACCGGAAAAAGCTTTTGTACTTCGTCATATTGCTCTTTGCTCAATACTTTTTCATCGTACCACTCCCTGATAATATCCTGATTATCTATATTATCAACCCATGTTTCGTTATATGCCTTTTTCATTTTTTTAGTCTAATCATTTGTTTGATATTAATCAAGAACACCACAACACCCACCGCAGAAGCCATAAAATAGAACATATACAAAGTAAAATCAAGCCTTTCAATCCATTCTGCCTGGAAAATCCAGTAGGTAATGGCTATATATCCGTAAATCACACCCATCAGCATAAAAAGGTAAGACTGAGTACGACGGGCATACCAGATACTACCATAGCTTAGAACGGCCATTACCAACAAATAAATCAATTTCATATCAAACTGAAACAACCCTGCCAGGGTGGCCACAAAAGCAATATTAAAACCAAAGATAAAGTAAGTAAACGAGAAATGTTTTTTCCAGTTTTTATATTCACTCAAGCCACCCGTGAGTATCAAAACCACACCCAGCACGATGGATATATGAGTAATATCGGCTGTTGAAAAGTTTTTTTGTTGCCAGAGTTTAATAGGGGCGATATTTACCCCGACCCAGGAAGCAAAAGCCGTAATAGCCATAGAAAGTACTCCTCGGTGGTCGAAGCGATAAGCTAAGAAGAAAAACAGTACGGCAGGCAAAAAAGCCGCTAAACCGTATCGTGTTCCGAAAACATTGTATTGGTATTGCAGATAACCCTCGAGCGTCAGAAACATCACACAAGCGCCCAGAAGGGCAAAATCATCCAGTTTTTCTGTTTCTATTACCTCTTCCCAGGTAAATGGCTTGCGGTGTTTGAACGCATAATACAAACAACCTGAGAAAGCCAGTACGATTAAACCAATCAGTACATTATGACCTATTGAATCGATGTTTTCGTAGATAACTACTCCCAATCCTGCACCTAAAAGCGTAATACCTACATACAAAAAAGTACGCAACTCCCAATGCACTGAAAAAAGCTTGGTTTGCTCGTAGGCTGCGATTTTGGAAGATTGGTCCTCTGGGATAATCGCTTTTTCTACCAGGGTTTTCAATAGCTGTTTATATTCCATAAAATCAGGTCAGTTAGTTTCTTTTTTAGTCGGCGGTAAATAATTGCGAATGGTGAATTGTGAATTGGCGAATACTGAATCAAACAATTTTGTCCTATAATTATTCACTAATTCACAATTCGCCATTCACGATTAAAACAATCACTAAATTATTAAATATCTTCTATCCTGAACAAATGGAATGGCAGGATATAAGGGTCTAGATCTACGAAATTGTATTCTCCTTTCCAACTGAAAGAAGCTCCGGTTATCAAATCATGTACACGATATGTTTCCCAATCGTTTTTATGAATCTTATATAATGGCACTTTCACGGTCCCGCTTTGCTTATTATAACCGTCCAGATTGACTATACATAAAATCCTGTTTCCATCAGAAGCAGTTTTCAGGTAGGCCAATAATTGGTCGTTATGAACTGCGCAGAACTCTATATTATTAGTTGAATGAAAAGCTGTATTCTCTTTTCTTATTCTATTTACTTGCGTAATAATATAAGTCAGCTTGTTTCTATGTTCCCAGTTCCACCATTTTATTTCGTATTTCTCTGAAAAGCCATACTCTTCCTTATTTGGGAAAGGTTCATTATACAGATATTCATACGTTGGTCCGAAAATTCCATAATTACTTACTAAGGTGGCCGCCATAAAATACCTGATTAAGAATAATGGCTCGTGGCGACCCTGCAGCATATAAGGGTTTATATCATGCGTATTAGGCCAGAAATTCGGTCTGAAATAATATTTCATTTCCCCTTTTGTGAGTTCTTCCATGTACTGGATAATCTCCCACTTATAGGTACGCCAAACATAATACGTATATGACTGCGTATAACCCAATTTCGCCAGTTGTTGCATTACCTTTGGCTTCGTAAAAGCCTCAGATAAAAATATCATATCAGGATAATCCTTCTTGGTTTCAGCAATTACCCACTCCCAGAAACCAAATGACTTGGTATGAGGGTTATCTACTCTGATGATTCTTACCCCCCATTCTGCCCAGAGGTAAATCACTCTTTTCAATTCCTGCCATAGATTTTTCCAGTCAGCTGTTTCAAAATTAACAGGATAAATATCTTGATATTTTTTAGGAGGGTTCTCGGCATACTTGATAGTGCCATCAGGTAAGATTTTAAACCAATCCGGGTGTTTTTTTACCCAGGGATGATCCGGTGAGCATTGAATGGCTAAATCCATGGCTATCTCCATTCCATGAGTTTTACAGGCTTCTATCAGATGCTTGAAATTGTCTATTGTACCTAATTCTGAATGTATAGTATCATGCCCGCCTTCTTCCGAACCGATACCATAAGGTACACCCGGTTCACCTTCTTCACAAGTTACCGAATTATTCTTCCCTTTTCTATGCGTTTTACCTATCGGGTGGATAGGTGGTAGATATAGCACATCAAAACCCATTTCGGCAATGCGTGGCAATAGATTCTCTACATCTCCGAAAGTACCATGCTTGCCATATTCTCTGGAAGCTGAACGTGGAAACATCGAGTACCATGAGGAGAACCCTGCAGCTTTTCTATCTACATAAATCTTTAATTCTTTATATCTGAAAGCATCCTGGCGCTCCGGGTATCTGGTTGCCCAGTCAAGCATTTGCTGGCTCATAGCAATCTGTATTGCCTCTCCGTACCTTTCTTCTTCTTTGCTATAAGCACTTTTCATGGCTTTAGCTGCCTCCTGAATCGCCTTTTTATCATCGCCGTTGGTCTTCTTAGCCATATCGTTCAGGAACAACTCTCCCTGCATAAGCTCCACTTTCAGGTGTTGCCCGTCACGAACCTTAGCATCTACTTCATGCATCCAACTGGCTACGTGGTCAGCCCACGCCTCTATAGTATAGGTATAAAATCCTTGTTTCTCTACCGAAAAATGACCGATCCAGCGATTATTATCAAACAATTGCATGAGTGTTTCACTCCACTCCTTGTCTGACTCGTGTTTGAAAAGCAAACGAGCAGAAAGCTTATCGTGGCCATCAACGAGTATATCTGCTTCTACAGTGATACTTTCGCCGACTATGGCTTTAATAGCGTATCGTCCACCATCAATTTCAGGAGTTACACGTTCTACTACTGCGCGGCATTGTCCATTATCAGGAAAAGAAAAATGATTTTTCATACAATTGAAAAACGGCCTTTTGGGGTCGTCTGATGCTGTTTTGCGTCTGAAAACGCTTTTGAGGTTAAAGATTCTGTGTCAAATTTGCTCTTTTTTTAATCAAAAAAAAAGTTTAGCACGAAATTTGAAATTTAAAAATCATTACTATCAATTACAATAACATGAAAAAGATAATCATATCCACAATTACGATGCTTTGCGTGCTTAACCTTGCTTTTGCCAACGATGAGTTGAATCCTGACAGAAATGATGGGAGAACCAAAGGGCGTGCGAAAGACAATGGAGATTCGAAAGAAATGCGTGCGAATTTTATTTATGTAAAAGAGAAAAGCGATTTAGAGGGCTTCGGATTACAATTGGCTTCATTTGCCAGTTTAGATAATGCCAAGTCATTTGCCAGAGGTCTCATCAAACAAGGCGATGCCGAAAAGAAACAGGTATTTATCTGCAGCAAGAATATAGATGGCAAAACTTTCTATAAGGTCTATTTTGGTATCACTAAAACCGATGACTCGATTCGTGGGAAACAAAAATATTTTCTTGAAAACGGGCAATATGCCTTTGTTAGAGAATTTAAATAATTACATAAAGTACAGCGAATAAAACGGTCCGCCGTCCCGGTCGCCATCTAAATTAACAAAGCGGACGCCGCGCGGGTCTTTTTCACAGTAGCCGACTTAAGTCGACATTAATATATCTCATTATCAATGAGTTAGCGGCAGAAAGAAAAAATATCTTTCTGCCGCTTTGTTTTAAGGCTTTTTATTTGCTATTTAAAGCAACGATTGGCACATTATTTGCGAATCTTTGTTATAAAACCACTAAAGGGTGACGTGCTAAAATAATTTACCCGAGGTGTCCTACCCATAAACGACCATTAAAATGAAATTACGTGCCCCTTTAAACTTAAAAGGAATTATGTTCCTTTGCTTTGTGGCGAGCCAGACGCTTGCTCAAACCCCTGCTAATTTTGCTGATGCTCTTAACAAATCCTCTCAAAAAGGTTCAGGAAACAATACCAAGAAAGTAAAAATAACAAACATGGAAACAGATAAGTCTGTAGTGGTATCTATTGCCGATGTTACCAAAGGCAAAGGAAGCAATAAAGTGGCTTATTTGTCCGACAAAGTTGATTTAAAGAATACGAACTCGAAAGTAAAAATCCAGGAAGTAGAAGATGATGAAGTAGAAGTACTTTGGGCTACTGCTGAGCCTGCAGCCCCGGTACGAAGCTATGCACCATTGAAGAAACGCACCAGGGAAAAAGAGATTAAGATTGAGACAACGAAAATCGAGAATTTCGATGTAAACCATGTGTACGACCTGAATGGTAAAATGCAGGAACCAAACGGCTATGGCTTGCAACTAGGTGCATTTGGCCAATTAAAAGCGGCAAAGGATTTTGCTAATCAGTTAACACAAAAGGGAGAAATAGAAAACAATAAGATTTTTATACAAGTAAGTAAAGCGGCCGACAAGGCAATGGTGTATCGGGTTATTTATGGTGTTTATAGTTCAGAAATAAACGCCAAAAGCACACAAAAGCAAATAGAAAATTTAGGGTATCCTGCTTTTGTGAAGGGGTTCAATTAAATTTGTCAGGAAATTTTTAAATGATTATCATTCATAAACAGAGTGATGAGTGAATTAAAAAAACTCCCCTCAACCGAAGGGAGTTTTTTGTATGTACATGGATTATTAATTATGCAATTAGAATGTATCTTCGACCGCGCGGCGGCTCTTCTCAGGCACCGGTTTATTTTCTTCATTACGCTCCTTCAAACTGACGCAAGAAGCGTACATCGTTCTCAAAGAACAAGCGTAAATCGTTAATACCATAGCGAAGCATCGTGATGCGCTCTACACCCATACCAAAAGCAAAGCCTGTGTATTCTTCCGGATCGATACCACTATTAATTAAAACGTTCGGGTCAACCATACCTGAGCCCGCTATCTCTACCCATCCGCTATGTTTACAAATATTACAACCAGAACCTCCGCAAATGAAACAGGTCACATCAATCTCGGCACTTGGCTCAGTAAATGGAAAATAACTTGGTCGGAGACGAATCTTTGTATCTTTTCCGAACATTTCCTTTGCGAAATGATACAAAGTGTCTTTCAGGTCTTTAAAAGACACATTTTTGTCTACATACAAACCCTCTATCTGATGAAACTGACAGTGTGCTCTGGCAGAAATAGCCTCATTACGATATACCCTGCCTATCATAATAGAGCGGATAGGCGGCTTTTTGCGTTCCATTAAACGCACCTGCACATTAGAGGTATGTGTGCGAAGTAATACATCATCTTTCTGAACAGCTTTTTTCTCTACAAAGAAAGTATCCTGCATCTCACGGGCAGGGTGATTCTCAGCAAAATTCAAAGCTGTGAAATTATACCAGTCTGTTTCTACCTCTGGTCCATCTTCATGACTAAAACCCATACGGGCAAAAACTTCCAACACACGTTGACGGGTTAAGGTCAAAGGGTGTACAGTGCCTGCAAAATTAGGGGCAACCGGAAGTGTCAGATCCAATCTGGCACTATTGGCTGAATCGTCAGAAGAGTTTTCCACATCTTCCGAAAAATCTTTAAATCGTTGTTCTGTAAAATTCTTCAACTTGTTTAACTCCTGCCCTACTGCACGTTTCTGCTCGTTAGCAACTGTCTTGAATTGCTCGAACAAGTCATTCAAAATACCTTTACGACTAATGTACTTCAAACGAAAATTTTCCAGGTCTTCCTTACTACCAACCGTAGCAGCGGTTACTTCATCTATTACTTCTTTGATTCTATCTAACACTTTTCTGCCGTTTAATAAAAATTTTTACAAATATATGCATATTGTTAGAATATGGTATACATTTACACAAGAACTCAATGTTCTATTTCAAAGAATTACCTCAAACATGCCCGCGTAGTTTTACGCAAATCCTTAGGGGTAATTACTGAATTTAGCCTATTATTAACAATATAACCAACTCATTTTCAGCGCTTTATATAAAATCACGTCTTTTCGTTGGGTTGCATAATCTGTATTAACCGATTATGTTTGAGTCAGGAAACTCTACTAAAAACTCATGAACAGCATTGATTTTATACAGCAAAAAGTAAAAACTGCCTTCGGTCAGGCCAAGCAGCTATCGACCAATCAACAAATCAAGGTATATTATTCAAATAGATGGGTAAAGATCCCGTTAAAAAACATTGTACGTTTACAGGGTGAGTGCAATTATACTTATGTATATACCGAAAACAGAGAATACATTGCAGCAAGAACGCTTAAAACCTTTGAAAAACTTTTGGGCGAAGACACCTTTCTCAGGGTTCACAAGTCACATATAGTCAATATGATGTTTGTAAAAGGAGTAGATATTCAGAATAATGCAGGGGAGTTAAGAATTGAAGGAGGAAGGCATTTAGAGGTTTCAAGAAGAAGGTTGAAAAACGTAATAAATAAACTTGTTTTTTTTCATAGTTCTTGAGAGACTTTTATAGTTGGGTTACGTCTCAATAGAAGCTAAGGAAAAAAACTAACGGTATTATAATTCATAATACTTTTTAGTGGTTAGGTGATGAATAAAGCAACTGCTCCTTGAGTGGTTGCTTTTTGTTTTAGCATTTCTCCCAAAGTGCATGCATCGTCAGAAATGGATGGAAAAATTCCCACATTTTGCTTTAAAATCTCGTTATCGTATCGTAATTTCGTAGAAATACCTACCCTCACTCAAATGGCATAAAAGTTTCATAATTATCAATAAAGAGTGATTTTGACACATCACCGTTTGATAAAAAAAAGCAAAAAATAGCTTAAAATAGTTAGCGAATATTCGCTTTGTAAGTTACCTTTGTTATCACAAATTTTATCAACAGAAAACTATAAAAAGTACTATAATGAAAACTATAGCTATGCAACCAAAGGGGATTCTGCCCATTCAGGAGGCCGTCGATTTAAGAGATGTATTGCGTTTGATTGGCATGAAAGAACTAACGAACAATGTGTTTAGCTTGCCAAACAAAAAGAAGAAAGCAGGAGAAGCTTCTGCATGATTCTTGTGGTCCACAAAAATTCAGTTTTTAGACATACAAAAAAGGGTATAAATCAACAAAAAAGCTGATTTGTACCCTTTTACTAATTTTAATGCTATATATGCCTTAACAGCTGCATTATGGCAGCCTTTTTGACACTTTTTCTATATATTCAAAAACAGAAAGATATTATGAAGGCAAACCTTACTTCTACCCCGTCAGTACTATCAACTGAACAAGCACTTAGTATCAGAAACGTATTAAAGCTTATTGGAATGAGAGAGGTGGCTACCAATGTTTTTAGCCTGCCTACAAAAAACAAATGAATTGTCGAATGTCGAATGTCAATTTCAGATTGTCGAATAAAAAAACTCAATCGACCATCTGCAATTGAAATTAGACAATTCTTAATAAGCTCTTACAAGCTTGCCTTCCATAAAA
>CBIHRH010000175.1:0-8577 GCA_966212365.1 uncultured Emticicia sp.
CGGGTCGAAGCCTCGCCAAAGAATCTTTGGCGTGAAAAACTTTTGAGACACCCTCATTTACGAACCTCAGTAATCCAATTCTATTTTCTTGGATATGTCTCTACAAAAATATCTCAACTATAAAAATACTCATTTTACAGCTTACTAAGGATTAAAATATTATAAGTATAGACTTTGAAAGAGGGGCTATGGTTGTATACGGAAAGAAAAATATATATACGTAAGTGAGGTTTTATTTATGTATATGAAATGTGTTTATAGATACTTTACTCAATCGGCCTTTGACCAAACATAGATTAACTACTACTCCTTCACAATCTTCTTCACAAAGCGTTGCCTGTCTGCATCAATAGTGAGTAAATAAATACCTTCTGGAATATCTTTTAAATCTAAGGTAGTAGTATCTGTAAAAGAGCCTTTTTTGATGAGTTCACCTTTGGTATTGAGCAGGCTTAATGATGCCGTACCACTCCCCCCGGCACGAAGCACTATCTGCAAGTTTTCATAAGTCGGATTCGGGAAAGCCCTGATTTGTATTTCGGCGGTTCCTTCTTCTGATAAAATACTTTCTACAATAATATCTATTGCATTTGACACCGTCTTACAACCAAACTTTTCTATCTGTAAGGTATAAGTACCAGTCTGCCGGAGTTCCAGACTGGCCTGGTTTCCTTCTGTAACAGGTATTTCGTTTTTTAACCACTGGAAATTCACATCCGTGCAGCCCTCTGCCTTAATAAAGCTTTTATCATTGGCTAAAACTGTTGTTCTTTCAGCACTAATCACCGGCGGATTCAGCAAAACAAACTGGTTAAAGGCATCAGAGGCGCAGCCGGTCAGGCTTATATCATTCGTTTCAATGATACATCCATCTCCCCTATTGACATAAGCCCGATAGACCGCCTTATCCCTGACAAATAATTCGTTGGATGTCTTTTGGCTGATTATGGTATCGTTTCTTGCCCATTGGTAGGTATATTTCTGATTGGCATCAACAAAAACTTTAAACGAGTCTACTTTACAACCTGACCCCGCATATCCATAGCCGATGTTCACATTAAAATCGGGCTTCTTTTCGAAGTGCGTAAAGGAATTGTATTTGCAGGAAGCCTCATCAGAATAAAAACTCGTATATCGCACCGAAGAGGTATAATCGCCACTGGCAGTGGCTCTGATAAACTTGTTCTTTTCATTGGGCAGCTCTACCCCATTCAATTTCCAGGTAATATCTTCAATCAGGTATTTTGCAGCGAAAGCATCGTCTATCTTAATTACGGCAGCCGTACCACAGCCATTCTCTACTTTAGAGAGTGGCAATGCCTGCAGGTAGTCTTTGCGGTCTAGCCTGTATTTGCCTGATGCATACACTTTTCCGGTATTGAGATTAATGATGCTGGCATGATAATCACCTGATGCTACGGCCATCAAATGGGTTTCTGTAGAATCGGCAATCAATTGGTCGTTCAGAAACCATCGATAAAGCAGGCCGGAACCAGTGATATTGGTGGCAATTCTGAAATAAGGAAACGGCTCGCAGTGGTTGCCCAGGCCGTCGATGCTTTCTTTATGGAGTTCTATCCCATAGCCATCCTGAATAATAATTTCCTTCGACTCCACAGTAATGCCACAACCGGGCACAGTTCTTTTTATTTTATAGACCCCATCCTGAGGATTCAGCAGGATATTACCGGGGACACTAATTAATTGATTATTCCTATACCACTCATCCTTATCGCCATTGGTGGAAAGCTTCGGATTATTGACATCATAATGGAACACAATATCAGTAGTCTTAAAGGCATATATCTCTTTCGAAGTCACCAGAATATTATTTGCCGACTTTACCTCACAATTCTTATTATTCTTGTTAATCAGCTTTAAACTATAATAGCCCTCCTGCGAAGTCTGATAGCTGGACTGAGTAGCCAGCCTGATTATTTCATTATTTTTATACCATTGATGGGTAAAATCGTTTTCGGGTATTATTACATTCTCCGAGAGCCTCATGGCCTGCCCGTTACAACTTTCTTCACTGGCTATTACCATACTTGTACTTACGCAGTTTCTGGTATCTAATTCAGTTTTTCGTTTCAGGATAGAATAAGTGAAATTATTAAAATTGTAAAAATTGGTAAGATAGATGTTCCGACGCGTATCCAATGCCATAGAAGTAGCATAGCCAAACTGACCAAAAATCGGTTCCTTATCTACATATAGCACATTACCTTCAGTCGAATATTTAGCCAGGAATATAAATCTTTCGTTTGGCTGCGATAGCTTTATCTGTGCATTAAAGGTTAGTTCTGTTCCTTCCGTAAAGCCCAGCACGTAGGGTTCACCTGCTTTGCTTACAGCCAGATCATTTACCAGCAACCACGTTGGAACCTGATTTTTGTTAGTGGTGATTGACTTAGACCAGACTACACTGCCATCTGTTTCATTTGTTTTCAGTAAAAACAAGTTTCGCTGATCAGCATTATCTGTAATGCCCGATATATACACATGGCTATTATTATCTGCAGCTATATCATTGCATTCATCGTCGGATATCCCTCCCAGTTGCTTTACCCAATTGATTGTTCCACTTTGTTCATATTGGGCATAAAACACATCCTGTTTCCCTTTTGATTGTAAACTAAGGCCTGCTCCGAAAGTAGAGGTTTCAGTAAATGTTCCGCTGATGTACAGTTTATTCTGCTGACTCACCTCAATGGCTTTTGCAGTAATCTTCGTATCATCAAATTTATGAATCCAGACTAATCCTCCATTTCTGTCTAATTTCAGCAAGAAAGACTTTTTTAACCCGTCGGTATCTACTATTGTATTCTTTCCATTAGCCTGAAAATTTCCCTGAAATTGCCCTATTAAGTATAGATTTCCTTCTTTATCAATACTGGGTTTACCGATAGATTCATCCCAGTTACCACCGTATCTTTTTACCCACATCAACATTCCGGCAGCACTATATTTGGCCACAAAAATCTCTTTGTCAAGTTCCCCCAGAAAAGTTGATTTACCATCGAAACCCAGATAGCGTTCATACACCCCAACCATGTATACATTGCTACTATCATCACTCAGGAGCGTTATTTTAGGTTTGTTATAGCTTGTTATATAGTGAAACCACTGCACGGCTTTCCTGGTGTCAAACTTCACTATAAAACTCGCCCCCTCTTTAGGCACTACAAACCTCTTCGACTCGATAATCAAATCGCTCTCTATATTATCTTTTGTATAGCTGCCACTTGTTATGAGGTTATCCTGTGCATCGGTTATGGCATAATCCGCACTTATTTTTTCACCTATACCGAAAGTAATATTACTTTCATCCTGCGCAAGGCTGGTGAAAAAGATGTTTAAAAATATGCTAAGTATAAACGCTATTCTCATGGTTACAAAATTCTCCTCACCCCAACCCCTCTCCCTCGGGAGAGGGGCTTTTAAAAAAACTTTAAAGTCTCTCTTCTAAAAACGGAAAGACCTCCGTACGGAGGGAGACTTTTTTTAGCCCCTCTCCTTCCAGGAGAGGGGTTGGGGTGAGGAGTTTCTACGGAAATGAAACCGGAATTAACAAATTAACAAAGGCAATGATTAGTACTAAAACTTTCAATTGTACCTGGTTGATACGCTCTTTAATGATAATTAAGGCTATCAGACAGAATACAAAGGTAAACGAAAGCGTTCTTACTGTATCTCCTACCAGAAAACTAATGGCTACAATGGGCAACCAACTACCCAATGCCAATAGTAATAATCTGAAGTATTGCCTGTCGCGATACAAAATGATAAATACTACCATAATCACAAACGCAAAACCCTCTACCGAAACCGAGCTGCGTTTACCATACCACAAGCTCGTGAATTTAATAAAATAAAGGTATCGGTCGAAACTGAAATTCTCTACATCTTCTGCTACCAGGTGGTATGTCTTTGACAAATAAACCCTAACGGCCAGATATAGCAGCACATTGCCTATCACCAACCACAAGACCTTCATAGAATCTTTTTTATTCAGTTTGTAATAGAAATGATGAAACAACCATATTGCCACGGCCATCACCACGCTACGTTCATCGCACCAGAAAGCTAATTGACAGAACAACGTCATAAACAATGGCCTCCTTATTACTAACGCACAGAGCATAAAGAAAAATGTATAACCATCACCATGACCAAAACAATTAAAGAAAAAGCATGACCCTACATACACATTCACAAAGGCAAAGAACAGGTAGAAAGTCAACAGCTTATCATCAAGAATTCTGGCCAGTATATTCACCAGCAAATATAGGAACCCTACGCCTAATACCACTTGTAATAAATAAAGTCCCAGACTATTCAAATGAAAATAATGAGCAATCAATGGAATAGTCAATCTGAAAATGCGGTTTGCCTCGTGAGAACCTGATTCAAACTGATGGAATGTCAATGGAGTTTCTCCTTGTTGTATGATGCTATTCCAGAAGAAAAACGGCTGCGGATTATGCAGAATGACATCGGCATAAAAACTCCTGAAATTTTCGTAGATATACCCTCTATTAAAAACAAATAACCAGGTAAAACTAACGAGACAAGAAAAAAACAGCACTCTGAACTTCCAGTATTTGCTACTAAGGATTGACTTTTCTAAAAACGATTCCAGTGGGTTAAATAATGACCATAAATTGATTGTATCCATCTTTTTCATTTCTGTGTCAGCACAGCTTTGCAATTCAACATATCGCATTGACTGGCTATACGTTTGAAAGGTTGGAATGGGGGGAGAAAAATTATGGAATGATTTGAGGAAATATTTTCTGTGGAGTAACCTGATATACTAAAAGGATTAATCTTATCTCCCATCGGCAATACCTTAGCGCTGAACAACTTCTCCTCCTTTTCAAGGAGGAGTACCCTCAAATGAACGATTTTTCATCGTTTATTTGAGGGGGAGGTGGTTGTAGGTCTGTAAAACTATTTCAAACCCATTCATAATCCCGTGTTTAACCACCCCGTCAATTTCCCCACTGCGTCAGGGACATTTACACCCCACCGTGAAAAAGGAGGGGAAATTAAAAAACATTTTTTGGTAATTTTCACTAAACAAAAAAGCCCCTGATTCCTCAGGGGCTTTCTGTATACATATAAGCAATATTAAGCTTCTTTCGTTCCTTCTTCTTCTGAAGCCGGAGTTTCGTCTTGTGCCGGAGTAGCATCTGCAACTTCTTCAGTAGCTGGTGTAGCTGCCGGAGTTTCTTCTACTACTTCTGCTGATGACTCATCTATAGCTGCTACCGGAGTAGCTTCTGTAGTTGCAGTAGTAGCTTTGCTACCACCACGACGGCTACGACGAGTTTTAGTAGTTTTTTCTTCTACGGCTGTCAATAAAGCTTCGTTGTAATCAACCAACTCAATCAATGCCACTTCGGCGTTGTCACCGAAACGATTACCTAATTTGATGATACGAGTGTATCCACCATTACGGGTAGCTACTTTCTCTGCAATTTCACCAAACAAAGTTTTGATTGACTCTTTGTCTTGCAAATAAGAGAATACAGTACGGCGTGAGTGCGTAGTGTCATTCTTTGCTTTCGTGATTAAAGGCTCAACGAATTTACGCAATTCTTTAGCTTTTGCTAAAGTTGTTTCGATACGTTTGTACTGAATCAACGAAATCGCCAAGTTTTTCAATAACGCATCTCTGTGCGAATGTGTCCTGCCTAAATGATTGGTTTTGTTACCGTGTCTCATTGTAATAAAATTCGTAAGTAACGGTCAGAATCCCCTACGCAGTCTTGGACATTCCACCTATTACGATTAGTAATTTATTTTACTCGAATACTGCGGTTTCGATTATACAAAAAATTCCCCTCCGATACGACTAGCATAAGGAGGGGAAGAATTTAATTTCAATCTTCGTCTAATTTATACTTTTGCACATCCATTCCGAAATGCAAACCTTTATCAGCTACTAATTGCTCCAACTCAGTTAATGACTTTTTACCGAAATTGCGGAACTTCATCATGTCGGCTACTTCTAGTCTCGCTAGGTCGCCTAATGTACGAATATCTGCCGACTTTAAACAGTTGTAAGCACGAACCGACAAATCCAAATCCTGAAGAGAAGTCTTCAATAGCTTACGCATATGTAAGAATTCTTCGTCAACGATATTATCTTCGTCATCTTTCTTGGTATCGAATACCATGTTTTCATCTGTAAACTTCAAGAAGTGCTGAATCAAAATATGAGCAGCTTCCTGCAAAGCTCTTTCAGGGTGGATTGAACCATCTGTTTTGATTTCAAGCAACAATTTTTCGTAGTCAGTACGTTGTTCTACACGGGTATTTTCAATGCTATACTTTACATTTTTGATAGGAGTATAAATTGAGTCAACCGAGATAAAACCGATTGGCAGGTCGTTAGATTTATGTTCTTCAGCAGAAACATAACCACGGCCTTTGTCTACTATAATTTCAATTTCGATTTCCTTCTGGTCGTCCAAACGGGCGATTACCAATTCAGGATTCAAAATCTGGAAGCTTTGAGTGAATTTACCAAGGTCGCCCGCAGTTAACACACTTTGATTTTTTACTCTGACGGTGAACTTATTATCTACATAATCAGAAACTTTTTTAAAACGAACCATTTTGAGGTTCAAGATGATTTCCGTCACATCATCTACAACCCCATCAATGCTCGAAAATTCGTGTAATACCCCCGGAAATCTCACCGACGTAATTGCATAACCTTCAAGCGAAGATAGAAGAATACGACGTAAGGCGTTCCCGATGGTCACACCATACCCTCTTTCAAGTGGTTTAAACTCGAAAAAGCCATGGAAGTCGTCAGCTTTTTCCATGACGACCTTGTCAGGCATTTGAAATGCTAATATTGACATACGTATGCAGTGTGTTTGTTTTCGTTAACGAAAAAGGTGGTTAGCTATACCCACCAATAAAAAAACGTAGCTGTGCCACCACCGATTTTGTCGGCAATGGCACAACTGACTATACTAATATTATTTGTTATATAACTCGACGATTGCTTGCTCGTTGAAGTTTTCTGGAATTTGGTCACGCTCTGGGAAGTTAATAAATTTACCAGCGAATTCTGCGCTATCCCACTCTAACCAGTTGTAACGCTTAGCATTACGAGCTTGTAAACTTGTGGTAATTGCTTCTAAAGCTTTCGATTTTTCACGAACACCTACAATTTGTCCCGGTTTCAATACTAATGATGGGATGTTTAAAACTTCGCCATCAACAGTGATATGACGGTGTGTAACCAACTGACGTGCAGCACGACGTGTTGGAGCAATACCTAAACGATATACGGTGTTATCTAAGCGTGCTTCACACAATTTCAACAAGTTTTCACCAGTACGTCCTTGTTTAACCGAAGCCATATGGAAAAAGCGAGCAAACTGGCGCTCTAATATACCATAAGTATATTTTACTTTTTGTTTTTCAATTAATTGTTGACCGTACTCTGATTTTTTACCTTTACGTCCTTTACCGTGTTGGCCAGGAGCATAATTTTTCTTACTAAGAACTTTGCTTGGGCCCATAACCGGCTCGCCAAACTTTCTCGAAATCCTTACTTTCGGACCTGTGTATCTTGCCATTTTTGTTTGAGTTAAGCGAAGTAACGGATTGATTAGCCCCAATGTCCAAACTATCAATCTATATAGCAATCACTGCTATGTGTTACTTCAGATGCCTTTTTTTAAAGGACTTTTGATTAATTATTAAAAATTAAGAAACAGAAGAATGAAAATTTTAAATGTATTGCCTAAATAAACAAAAATTATCCGGCATTAGTTTAACTTTTTTCACTCTTCTGCTTAATACTATACTCTTCTGCGTTTTGGAGGGCGACAACCATTGTGCGGAAGTGGAGTCACGTCGGTGATTGAAGTAACTTCAATACCTGTGCTTTGTACCGTACGGATGGCTGATTCACGACCAGCGCCAGGTCCTTTTACGAAAACCTCAGCTTTACGCATACCTGCGTCATAAGCTACCTGCGCACAGTTTTGTGACGCCATCTGGGCAGCATACGGAGTGTTTTTCTTAGACCCTTTGAACCCCATTTTACCTGCAGAACCCCAAGAGATTACTTGTCCCTGGCTGTTGGTAATTGAGATAATAATATTATTGAAAGAAGCTCTGATATGTACCTGACCTACCGGCTCTACGATTACTACTCTTTTTTTGGCTTTATCTTTTCTTTTAGCTTGTGCCATTGTAACAAACAGTGTTTAATGATTGGCAATACAGAAATACCTGTATTCTGTTCGATTTTACTCCCGTGACTCGTAAAATCCAGTTTAGTATTCTAAATAATAGAGAAAACAATATATTCGATACATTATTCTCTACAAAAGTAACGGATTAACAATCCGCTCTACTATCAGATACGCGGGATTACTTAGTAGCTTTCTTTTTGTTTGCTACAGTCTTACGCTTACCTTTACGAGTACGTGAATTGTTTTTGGTACGTTGACCACGAAGTGGTAAACCTTTACGGTGACGTACGCCACGGTAACAACCAATATCCATTAATCGTTTTATGGCAAGCTGCACTTCAGAACGCAA
>CBIHRH010000176.1:0-8570 GCA_966212365.1 uncultured Emticicia sp.
AATGTTCTTCCATAACGACGGTTTTTTTGTGTATCGTTATTTCAGGACGGGACAAAGTTGAAAAATAAACTCACCCCTAACCCCTAAAGGGGATTTTTTAAAAACTTTATAGTTCTTTTCTTAGCTCCCCTTTAGGGGCGGGGGGGGCGATTTTATTCTGTTTTTAAGCTTTTCACCGGATTCATCAATGCTGCTTTGATTACCTGATACCCTACGGTTAAGGTAGCAACCACAAACGTTGAAGCAATAGCTAAAATAAATATTTCTAACTTAATGTCGATATGGAATTTAAAATCCTGTAGCCAGCCATTCATTAACCACCAGGCAAGCGGTGCAGCTACTACAAAGGCGATAATAATGAGGCGGGAAAACTCTTTCCCGAAAATCCAGATAATATTGCTGATACTACCACCTAATACTTTTCTGATACCGATTTCTTTGGTTTTTTGAGCCACCATAAAAGAAACCAGACCGTATAGACCTAAACAGCCAATGAAAATAGCTATACCTGAAAAAGCCTGAATCAATTTAAGCATGATGCTTTCTGTTTCATAAAATCTGGCTATTCTTTCATCAAGAAACTGGTGTTCGTATATCTGGTCAGGGTGCGCCTTTGTCCAAATCTTTTCTACAGCCGCAAGCGTAGTTTGCGCATTGGCCATATTCAATTTCAAGCCATACATTTCATAGTTTCTACCCAGGGTAGTAATGCAAAGTGGATTTATTTCTTCATGAAATGATCTGTCATGAAAATCTTTTACTACGCCTACAATTGGCCCCGAACTTTCACCGCCATCCATTGACAAGATTTTGCCGATAACATCCTGAGGTGATGTGAGGTTTAGTTTACGAATAAATGTTTCATTAACCAGACATTCTCTCATACTATCAGCAGCAAAAATGTTTCTTCCGGCTATTATTTCCAAGCCAAAAGTGGACACGTATTGTTCATCAGCTGATTTTACATTTACTCTGAATACCTCGTCTTCTGCCCGGTTGTCAAATTTTACAGAAGTGCTCCAGTTTGAACTTGAAGCCGGTGGTCTGAAAAAAGTTGAGACTTCCTCTACACCACTAATAGAACCAAACTGGTTTTTTAAAGTTTTTTGTCTATTTAAATCTGTACCGGTAGCCATTGGAACTACTAGAATAGCATCTTTTTCGAAACCGAGGTCAGATTTTTGTGCATATTGCATCTGTCTGGCAATAACAACCATGCCAATAATCAAAACCTGAGAAATAGCAAACTGGGTAATAATAAGTGTACGTCGTGTGTTAAAACCACCTATATTTTGTTGAGATAGTTTTCCTTTAAGAGCGAGAACAGGCTGAAACCCGGCCAATATAAGGCCGGGATAAGACCCGGAAAATAAAGTAACTACTACAATTAATGAGACAATGAAAAGCATTAACTGCCAATCACTGACTAAATTAATACTGATTTGAGAACTGAACCACGTATTTACATAAGGCAGAGCAGCAATCGACAATACAATAGCTACTGCACCACCCACCATACTTATCAGTCCGGTTTCTGAAATGAATTGCCAGAAAAGTTGCATTCTTACACTGCCTAATACTTTTCTTATACCCACCTCTTTAGAACGTTTTAATGCCTGCGCTGTAGCCAGATTAATGAAATTGACGCAGGCGGTAATAATCAGGAACATGCCGATGAATGACAATATCCAAAGGTTTTTCTTTTCCATCGGGCCGCTGTAGCGGGCATCGAAGTGCATTTCAGCCAATGGCTGGAATTTATAATGATGTACGTTCTTCGATGTAGGACGATACTTCTTCACATAGGCAGGCATTACTTTTTCTACCTGCGCTACAGAAACGCCCGGGCGAAGCAAAGCAAAACATTGCATAGGGCTGGCAATGCCTCCCCACGAATCATCACTGGCAAACCATTCGTTATAAGATTTTAAGGTGGGATAAGAGGCATAAATATCCGTTTGTCTATCGGTGTTGTTTGGAAAATCTTTCAATATCCCTGTAATCTTTAACTCGATACGATTGTCCAGTTTGAAAGTTTTGTTGATTGGATTCTCGTCACCGAAATACTTTTTGGCTGCTCTTTCAGTCAAGATAGCCGTGTTAGGCTCGCTTAAAGCTGTTTTCTTATCTCCTTGGAGAAGCGGATAATTGAAAATGTCGAAAAACTCAGGCTCTGTAAAGGCAACGCCCTGTTCATCCTTAAATTTCTTGATTTCATTGCCCTGTTTTACTGTAATTAATTGCTCATCGAAAGTACAGATGCGGGCAACTTTTTCGCCAAAGGTATAGTCATTTCTGAATGCCTTGCCTAATGGATTGGGTACGCTGAAAGTATAGCTGATATTATCGCGGTGTTGCTCGGTAACAATGCGATAAATACGGTCAGAATTGTGGTGGAAATTGTCGAAGCTCAAATGGTGTTTTACCAATGCGAAAATAAGGATTCCGCAACTCATGCTCAATGCCAGCCCCATGACATTGATTAAGGCATACACCTTATTTAGTTGCAGATTCCTTATCGCGATTTTTAAATAGTTCTTCAACATAGCTTTTTCATAATTTTGTATTGTATATTATAATTAACTAAAGCCATGCCAAAAACATAACCCACTAATAACCAATCAATTACAACAAAACAACAAAAAGGAATCTGTCCGTTTTCGGACGACTTTCGTACGTTGACGGACAAGGCTTTTTTTACCATTTTCTATTTTATTTCTATCCCGCTATTTATGTATTCTATGTACCTGATTCTGTCGTATAACCGAAAACCATTTCTCCGAAAGTCTTTATCATGAAGTTTTGTGCTGAAATTATTAATCAGCTACAAATTTTCATTGAGTTATGCAATCAAAATCATCAGTTCCCCAATCAGTTCTTGACAAAAAATTCTGGGCTATCTGCCTCATATTAGGGCAGTTCATTGTCATTATCAGTTCTTTTTTCTGGAAAGCCAACGGCAGGCACATGCTCAATGGCTCGGTTATGGTCTTTTTCTCCACCCTATTCCTTGCCATTGGCATGGTGGGTTTGTTTGATGTTCTCAAACCTAAAATGCCCATCTATTCCCGGCTTGGCTTCCTTTATGGCATGTATGGCATTTTTGGTGGTGTTGGCTTTGCCTTTGAAGGGCTTTATTCTAATGTCTTCAACGTTTCTGAAAGAATCGGTATAGAGGCTTTTAAACTTTTCCCGACACAAATGAATCTGGTTCTTTATTGGAGTGGCCCGGCTTTTCCGCTTACCTTCCTGATTCTCGGCATTGTGTATATCCGTGCTAAAATAGTAAAGTGGTGGGTAGGTGTGTTGATGTCTTTAGGAGGTATTACCTTTCCGATAAGCCGCATTTTACGCAATGAATGGATTGCCCATTTGAATGATGTCATTCTATTCATACCTTTATGTATCATTGCTTACCAATTCTGGAACGACACTGAATAATGAGACCTAATAATTTTTTCAGTAATTCATTCTTTCAGTTTATTATTATTACCCTTATCAACTTCGGGTTAGGAGGAGGTCTGTTTCTATTAGCTACCCTTTTAGGTTATGTAGCCCCAACAGATACTCCTCTCGGAGCATCCAACGATTTTATATTTTATGATAATCTACTGGAGTCTTTTATGGCTGTTGTAGTTATTTACCTCTATCGCCGTTACGCTTTTATCGACAAACAAAAAACCTTTTTAAACTACTTAACTTTAGGCATTCTTTTGTATGTAGGCAAGGGTTTATTAGTACTTTTGAGCGCTAAAGAAATGCCTTTCCATTATACTTTCCATGATTTGTTTTTCAGGATTAATGGCTCTATTGTGTTCCGGTTAAATCTGGTTTGGGCAGGCTTATTTGCTTATTATTGGGTAGAAAAAGAGAAAACCCGCGAACAGCACTTTTTATTGAAAGAGTTAGAATTAACCCAGTTAAAAGAACTCAAAACCAAAGCCGATTTAGAAGCCTTACAAGCCAAAATCAATCCCCACTTTCTTTATAATTCACTTAATTCCATAGCCAATGCCATAGATGATGAGCCGCAGAAAGCCAAGCAGATGACCTTGCTATTAAGCAGGTTTTTCAGATTCACCACCAATGCGCAAAGTCAGTATTACTGGACATTGAATGAAGAATTAGATCTGGTTCGAACCTATCTGTCCATCGAAAAAATCAGGTTTGGCGATAGACTTGATTTCAGGATTCCGGAGCTTGATTCAGACTTATCTGCTTGTCTGACTCCTCGTTTTCTAATTCAGCCTCTGGTTGAAAATGCCATTAAGCACGGCATCTCAAAAATAGCAGGTAAAGGCATGATGGGTATACAGGTAAACGCAGGTGATGATTTCGTAGAACTGAAGGTTTATGATAATGGAATGCCTTTTCAATCAGGTTTTCAGCAAGGTTATGTGTTAAGGAGTGTCAATGAAAAAATAAAATTGCTAGGCGGAGAAAACGCCTCCTTTGAAGTTTTCAATGAATCACCTATGGATATTGAAAATTATCATGAGCATCCGACTAAATATATTCTGATTCGTCTTCCTAAAAAGTATAAATCATGAAAACAGTTATTATCGAAGATGAAGAATTGGCGATTAAGGGCCTTAAAAATCTCCTGGCTCAATACCCGGATTTTTTTGATGTGGCAGCCATTGCCCGCAATGGTGAAGAAGCCGTTGATATTGTTGAAAGACACAAACCAGATGTTATTTTCTTAGATATAGAAATGCCCGTTTTCAATGGTTTTGAGGTATTGAAACGTTTGAATACCATGCCTTTGATTGTTTTTACAACAGCTTATGATGCCTTTGCAGTAAAAGCCTTTGAGGAAAATTCAATAGATTATCTGCTAAAACCCATCGAAAAACAACGCTTCGATCTGACAGTAGAACGACTCAAACAAAAAAGCTTAGAAAAACATAATCAGATTGATTTTCAGCAATTTACTTCTCTTTTGCAAAGATTCGAAAACAAAAAAGAAATCCATTCTCTGACAGCTAAGGTGGGTGAAAAACTATTGTTTATTTCAATCGCCGAAATTGCATATTTCTTCGCTGAAGAACGCTATGTTTTTCTGAATACACTTGATGGAAAACAGTATCTGACTAATTATACGATTCAGAATCTGGAGGAAATATTACCGAAGGAATTTGTCAGAGTAAGTCGCTCTACTATCATCAATTCAAAACATATTCTGGAAGCACAGCGTTTTTTCACAGGTAATTATGTAATTATACTGAAAGACTCGAAAAGATCAAAAATCGAAACAGGCCGCAAATACGTTGAAAACTTCGTACGGTTGCTTGGATGAGTAGTTACATAAATATTATACCAACGAGACGTTTTACCACAGAGATATACAGAGTGACACAGGATTTAAAGGCAAAATATTTTAATATATTTTCCAACCTTTTTTAATAGAATGGTATCTTAGTAATGTTACCTTAAATCTATTTTTATGAAAAAATTAATGCTATTATTAAGCTTTATGGCTGTAATGATGTCTTGCGAAAAAGCCGCAGAAGATATGTCGGCCAATGCAGATGATTTACCAGCCACAGCTAATACGAAAGATGGCGAAAACCCGAATGCGCCTGTATCAAGCAAAGACCCCGGTGCTATTTCAAAACCAACTGAGTATTATTTTGCGGGTTATCAGATGAGCAAAACAGCCGGTTCAGAAAAACTTGGAATGGATATAGCCCAAAAAGCTCCGGATAATACCGCATACCTCAATATCAGCGGATATAGCTACGTAAATATGTATGGCGCTACTTATACCCACAATGAAGCCGATGGCTCTATCAGGAATACAGAAGTGATTACGACTGAAATGGCTGGACCTCCTGAAGCAATGAAAGCAGAAGATGAACCATATAAAAATCTTGCTAAGGCCACCAAAATAGTTTATGAAACGAACCAGGTAAAATTATTGATAGGCAATCCGGCAACAGAAGTAATGATATTTAAGAAAAGATAAGATTTGGAACTGAATGATAAAAAAATGGCAAAAGGGCTTCCCTTCTGCCATTTTTATTTACTGTAATTCTTAAATACGCTCAACAGATAATAAAATAAGTAACTACTTTCTCCTTGTTCCACCCTCCGTTCTCAATACTATTCCTTATTCAACGACTTCACAGGATTCATCAAAGCTGCTCTTAAAGCCTGTCCTCCTACGGTCAGCAGCGCAATCAAAATGGTGATTAGAGCCGTTGCAGCAAAGATTGAAACACCAATTGATATCCGATAAGGATAGTTTTTGAGCCATTCCTGTGCTGCATAAAATGCCAGCGGAAACGCAAAAATAAATGAGAGGCTTACCAGTTTCAGGAAGTCGGTCGAAAGCAATTGAATAAGACTACCTACCGATGCGCCCAATACCTTTCGGATACCTATTTCTTTGGTACGTTTTTCAGCTGATAAAGTTGCCAGGCCAAATAAGCCAATACAAGAAATAAAGATAGTCAATACAGCGCCGAAGAGCATAATTTGTTTCCATTTGGCTTCTGATTCATATTTTTTAAGGTTTTCGGTCTCCATAAACTTGTAATCATACGAATTAATCGGGAAAAGTTTTTTGAAAGTCTTTTCAATATATTTCAGACTCGCTACCTCTGTTTTCGGTTTGATTTTAATATATACTGTACCGTACCTATTGCCAGGCTTCATAGTAAATAACTGCGCCCCGATTTCCTGATTCAATGAATTAAAGTGATGGTTTTTCACCACACCTATTACCTTATATTTTGCATTGTTATCATACCAGAAATTCACTTCCTGTCCAATCGGGTCTTTCCAGCCCGCCTTTTTCACAAATGCTTCATTCACTATTACCGACCGTGTTGAATCAGTAGGAAAATCAGGCGAGAAATTACGTCCTTTAATAACAGGTATCTTCAAAAGTGGCAGGAAAGTCGGGTTTACTGTTTCATAAGCAAACTCTAATTGTTTTTCACCATTTACCCTTGCTATAGTACCCCATTGCCCACCGTTTTTAGGGGCCACTTCTACAATATTCGGGTCTTTTTTCAATTCGTCAATAAAAAGTCGAGCTTCGTTATGGGTCATTCGCCATCTATCAACTGTTATCAGATTCTTATCATCATAACCCAGCTCCTTAGTAGTTAGATAATCGAATTGTGAGTAGATAGTCAGCGTAGCAATAATCAGAAATGAAGCCAGACCAAATTGTACTACTACAAGGCTTTTCTGCAGATAATTTTTACCGATCAGATTAAAACGACTATATAAAGTCTTAACCGGGTCATAGCCTGATAATACCAGGGCAGGGTAAAAACCTGCCAAAAGGCTTGTAATAAAGAAAAGTACTATATATCCGGCAACGAGTTTAAAATCGAACAAATAAGAGAAAGCGAGGACTTTGTTAGCTAAGTGATTAAAAGTAGGTAATACAGCTTGAACAATAACTACTGCTAAAACAAAAGCAATAGAACATAAGACAAAGGACTCGCCCAAAAACTGCATAATCAGTTGTTTCCTATCTCCGCCTACTACTTTTCTGACACCAATTTCTTTAGCTCGTTTCAACGAGCGGGCAACTGTAAGGTTAATAAAGTTGATACAGGCAATTAATAGAATAAAGACGGCTATTCCGGTCAGTATGTAAGAAAAAGTTGGATTACTGGCGTCTGTCAGTCCGTTTTGTGCAGCGAACTGCGTACTCAGGTGCATTTCGGTCAATGGTTGAAGTGTATATTGAGCACGTTCTTTTATCTCAAAGTCTTTTGCCATCTTTGCAATAGACGCCTTTGCATCAGACTCATATACCCTTTTCATTTTTGCCTCTGTTGCAATTTCATTTGCATCAGGCGACAATACCACAAAAGTATTCAGGAAGAAACTGAACCAGTTTTCATTATTCTGATACTCTTCATTTTTAACAATAAAAGGTAGCAGGAAATCGAATTTTATGGAAGAATTCTGTGGTGCTTTTTTGGCTACAGCTGTAATCCGGTAAGGCACCAATTTATCATCTTCTACAAAATCAATTGTTTTACCCAATACATCAGTGCTCTTGAAGAGTTTTTCAGCCATTTCATCTGATACAACAATGGTCTTTGGCTTATCAAGTGCCGTAGCAGGGTTGCCGCTGATTAGCGGAAATGTAAATACCGAGAGGAAATTAGCGTCTGTTTCCAATACACTATATCCTTTGATTTCAGTGCCCTGGCGGATATTTCTGAAATCGCTTCTTAATCTTACAAAAGACTGAATCTCAGGCACACCGTCCTTGAATTTCGGCCCCTGAAAATAGCCTGTAGTACCATCAGCCTGTTTTACACTTCCATCAGGGTTAATCCATTCGGTAGTGACCCGGTAAATATTAGGGTTATTTGCATGAAAGCGGTCGTAACTCACCTCATCTTTTGTATAAAGCATAATCAGCATAGCTGCTGCTAAGCCAATACTTAACCCGGCAATATTAATAAAGCTATAAACCTTATTCCTGAAAAGGTTTCGCCATGCGATTTTTAAGTAATTTTTTATCATAATAACCCTAGCCCCCAAAGAGGGACGTTTTAAAAGTTGAAAAATATACGCCTAATCCCCTAATTTAA